>JAKAOI010000120.1 GCA_021812265.1 Chloroflexota bacterium
CATGGAACATCGAGGATGTACAAGGGGCGGCGCCCCTTGTACGGGGTTCTGGGATGTCCCCAGACCTCCCTTTGTTGCAGATACGAGAACCATGCGCTTCTCTTTCAAGCGAAAGTCTTAATAATGTGCGATGGCCGGAGGTTTAAATATGATATGCTATAACCAAAACAGCGCAGTTGCGCGCCGGAGCTTTTCGGCAAAACGTACAATTTTTCAAAACTACTATGGAGCGGCAGCAAAACATGAATACACCTCAAGCAATTCAAGATCGTTACCCGGATGAATGGAATCATTGCTATGGCTGCGGCAGACTAAATGATAAAAGTTTACGCATTACCAGTTATTGGACCGGTGATGAAGCCATATGCAACTATATTCCAAAAGATGAACAAACAGCATTTCCCGGGGTACTTTCCGGCGGCGTTATTGCCTCAGTAATAGACTGCCACAGTTTAGCGGCGGCTTCAGCGGCGTTTGGCGCACAATTAGGGATTGCGGAAAACGAACCATTACCGCGCTGCGTTACCGCATCACTAAAAGTAGATTTTTTAAAACCAACCCCATTGGGACCGGTAACAGTGCGCGCACATGCGCAAGAAATTCGTGGACGCAAAGCTATTATCATCAGTCATCTGTTCAGTGGCAGCGAAGAATGCGCGCGCGGTGAAGTAATTGCCGTGCTGAAGCCCGACGCATAACAAACAGCGCTTTTTATTTGGAGCTGGCCGACCTGCACAGCCAGTTCCAAAGCCGACTATCAGTGTTTTTGCCGCTTCTGATAAATCAGCGCAGCGCATTGTTGCACAATCGGCGCGCCAGCCGTCTTACCACGGTGTTGAAGCGGCGGATAAGCTGATACATATATTCACGCCCCCAAATTGCTGTAAAGATATCCAAAAGTTTTCCCAATTAGCCTAAAATATCTGCATCTCTTTCCTTTTCATGCTATACTTTACATACGTCTTCCGGCTCTTCGTTTGGTTTTATCCTTCTCGCGCTATTGCTTACAATAACGCATATATCAAAACAAAAAAAGGGTTGTGAAAAATCTTTAGAGATTCACCGGCGTGAGGATTGATACCCATTATGGATTTTTTTCTGTTAAAGCTGGCTCTGCCGTAAAATAGCAGAAAAATATCTATCTGTTATTTTGGCAAAAGTTTTAATATTATTATTTATTCAGGACTTTCGCTTCAACATGGAAAATCGGGGATGTATAAGGGGCGCTGCCCCTTATACGGGGTTCTGGGGTGTCCCCAGACCTCCCTTTGTTGCAGATACGAGAACCATGCGCTGCTCTTTCAAGCGAAAATCCTATTATTTTTTAAGACAGGTTTCACGATAGTATGATGACACCAATGTTCTCTCTGCTGGCATTCTCAACTTTGGAAAAAGCAGGATTGTTTGCCATCGTAGGTGTTTTTGGCTTAGTAGTCATCCTTTTTCTCATAGTTTATCTTTTCTTTTATGTTATTCGTAAACGGCAAAACGCTAACTCTCATAGTCAAAACACAGAATTTGATAATACAAGCGTTATTTCAGCGCACGAGCTTAATTCATTACTGGCAAATAAACCGTTAACCCTTACAAAACCACGCGATGAGAAAATTCATTTGCATAATACCGTAAAATTAAAAAATAATATGCGCTATGATATCCTTGTCGGAGCCAAAACCGACCGAGGCATACGCCGCCGCGCAGATGTTAATCAAGATAATGTGCTCGCCCTGACCGGCGCACGATTTGTTAATGGAACGTTAGAGCCGTTTGGTGTATTTATTGTTGCAGACGGTATGGGCGGACACCAATTTGGATACGAAGCCAGCGCACGCGCTATTCGGGTTATTTTGGATAATTTACTGCAGCCGCTGATAGACGGTCAGGCGCTGGGAAACGCCCAAATTGCCGAAGCGCTTCGATCGAGCATCGAAGCGGCAAATATTGATATTTATCAGCGCAACAAAGAACGCAATTCAGATATGGGCACCACGGTAACCGCAGCTGTTGTAGTTCCCGATATTGCCTTTGTAGCCAATGTCGGTGACAGCAGAACCTATCTGTTGCCAATAGATAAAAAGCTATACCAAATTACCGAAGACCATTCGGTGGTCGCCGGATTAGTTTTAGCGGGTGTAATTGCGCCGGAAGATATATATACACACCCCAAACGAAATCAAATATATCGCAGTTTAGGCGATTCATCTGAAGTGGATATTGATATGTTTCAGGTAGATATTGGTGTGGATGATATGCTGCTGCTGTGTTCCGATGGCTTATGGGAAATGGTGCGCGATTGGCGGCTGCAAAATATCATGGAAAGCCATTCCTCCGTAAACAAAGTGATCGATGAACTCGTAGATGAAGCTAACGATAACGGCGGCGTAGATAACATCAGCGCTATTTGCGTAAAACTGGCAAAAGCGCACGAGCCGATACTGCGAGCCGGAGTACATCTTATAGTTTATCCGGAAGCGTTAAACGTGCAAAAATATGAAGCTTAATCCAGCAGTACTTTCACTTCAACCATAGAACCGCCGGCCGGATTAGAAATAATCTGCAGTTCACCACGGATTTGCTCAGCGTTGCGATACATGCGATACATTCCGGGCAACTCACCGCGCTGAAATCGTTCCGGCATAGCTTCAGTGTCGAATCCTGCGCCGTTATCTTTTACCGCGGCGCGCAAAATTCTGTTATGCTTAGAAACTTCCACGGCGCAAGCAGACCCTTGAGAATGTTTTACAGCGTTTTCGGCGGCTTCGGTAATAATGATAAACAGCGCGCGCGTTATATCCGCGCTTAACACTGCAGCGCACTGATAATCCAGTGTACAGTCAAAAGTTGTATGCTGATTTAAATATTCCACATACAGTTCTAATGATTGCTGTAAACCATATTGTTCCGGTGTTGCGCCAATCATCAGCGAGGAAATTTCATTGAGCGAGCGACCCAGATCTTCCAATTTCTGATACATGCGGCGAATTTCATTTCTTGCCTGCCAGATATCAGTTTCAGCAGCGACATCAGCCGACTGTACACAGCGCAGCAAAGTTTCCATTTCACGCTTCGGCCGCAATACAATAAATTGCGAAACCGCCTCTTTTCTCGCCATCTCCAGAGCAAATAGCTGCGGCAAATCAGGCGCAGGAGTATTGCGAAATGACTGAAGCTTCAATGCAGCAAAATACGCCAGCGATTGAACAGATTCATATTTCATGGGAGAAAAATCCACTGCCGGAGCGGCAAACACCACTTCCAATGCGCCAAGAATCTGCTCATCTGCCAGCAAAGGCACAGCCAACGCCGCCGCCGGAGGCCGGGGAAATAATTTTTTTTCTATTTCCATCGTCTCGGGCGGAAACTGCCCCGTATATTCAGTATTTTGCGCAAAAATAATCTCCCGCCGTGCGCAGGCGATACCAGCAAAACCTTCTTGCAATTTTAAAGAATTTAACTGCGGCAGCGAAAACAACCCAGAAAGAGATCCGGAAAACGCCGTTTGCTCATCAACAGGATCTTCAATAAATATATATGGCTCTAATGTTTGTGTTTTATTATCAAACACGAACATCAAGCATTGGCCGCCGGTTATTGCCGCCGCCGCGCGGGTGATAATCCGCCCCAGCCGCTGCGGTGAATCTGCCGCGTTCAGCAATACCATTGAGTGAGAAAGCACCCGGCCAATAAAACTTTCCTGCGAAACAGTGTCTTTCTGCTCCGCAGGAAAGGTTCCCCATCCCTGTGGACTTTTTGGCCGAATATGATAAATCTCCGTAGAGTTTGGTATCATATGAGATATCCTTTCAATTTTTCTAAGATACGCATTTTTTATACCGGTTTCAAAAACTCGCACATCCCTGCAAACCCATTTCCGACATAACAGCCAATCGGAAACCAAAAATTTCACCGGCGCGCAATCCTATCATCTGTTACTATCGACATAATTCAAAAAATATGATACCCTGCATTTGCAGCTTTTTGGCTAGAGGTGATTATGCTTAATCCGCCACCGCGCTCAGTAAACTACAAAACGCCCCAAAGTTTCTCTATAACCCGGCAGTTTATTTTCATCATTTTAACGATGCTGATGTTTTCCGTTGTTTTAACATATCTCTATACTCAAGCTTCTCCAAATTTTCAACACGCCGCTTCCTCCACGATCATCATCGATATCTCTGGGGTCCGACCCGATATGATTTCACAGGCCATTACCCCAAATATCTATCAAGTTGGGCAAAATGGCGTTATTGCATTGAACCATCACAGCATATTCCCAAACACCTATTTAGCGGCAACAGCTGCTTTAGCCACCGGAGATTATCCGGGGACATTTGCCAAATCGCTCATTTCACCACCCTTAACCAATAACTTTACCGGCATATACTCTGCAGCCGCCCCAGTCGCCAAACCGCAGATCGGGTCAAATTTTTTTCTGCCGCTAAGCGCGCCAAATATTGCAGATTTGATAGCAAATGAAACGCAAACCTCAGTTTCCTTGCCACCAACACTGGCAGCAAAAGCGCTGGCGCAAAACATCAATGTTTCCATTCAAGGCTCTATGAATAACGCCTTGCTGCAGGGGCTTACTTTATACAACGATACCCCCGCAAATATCTATATAATGGATTCATCTGTCACCTATCCGGCTTCATTGCAAAGCGTAACGGCGCCGCTTCTGTCAAAAAATATAACCTACGATCAATACTTAACCCAAGCATATATTCAAGATATATTACCGAAAATTTCGCAAAATGGCGCATTGTTTCTCAGTGAACTTCAATTTGGTGACACATTGCAAGCAATGACACAGAACGGTGTTGGTTCTCAGCAAATGAACAGCGCCTTAGCAGAAGATGACGCCAATGTCGCAGCCATAATTGCTGCATTGAATACCAATAAATTACAAAATTCCGTCAATATTATCATCACTTCTGACCACGGCATGTTGAATACACTTGCTGCCAACGGCTCAGATTCATCTGCCAATACCCAAACAGATATTGCGCAGATGATAGCCAACGAGGCAGCTAAAGGAGACTCTGGAGCGTTGCCGCAAGTGGGTATTCAGGGAGTCACCACACAAACGTTAACCGCAAACACAACTTTGGCAATTGCGCAAGAAGGCGAAACCGGATATATATACATGCCGCAAACACCGGCGCTGGCAAAGATTGCGCGAGGCAACAGCATTCAAGCCAAAGGAGACTTAATACAGCAATTAATACCATACCTGCTTTCGCTGCCGCAAGTTTCCATGGTATTTGTCAACGACGCCGCCGGAGAATTTGATGGAGCAATCCCCTTTAGCGCTGTTGGCTTGAATAGCCCGTCTGCTCCAATGCTGCTATATACGCTTGCTGCGTTTCCTCAAACAGCCATACATCTTGCGCAAAATATCCAGGAATTCACCGGAGCAGCATACTCAACTTCTCTCGGTAAAGCCACGTTTGGGGGAATATCCGAGCGCGATCTGCGCGCCATATTTTTTGCCGAAGGCCCGGGGTTTAAGCAGGGATATTATGACAGCGCGCCAACCGGCATTACAGATATTGCGCCAACCGCCGCCGCGCTGCTGAACATTCCGGCGCAGCAAAACCAAGCAGGGCGCACGCTGGATGAGTTGCTGGCCGGCAGCGCATTTTACGGCAGTGTTTCCACTGACACATATGTTGCGGCGCCGCGCTTACTGTCAAATGGCGATATATATGTTGCAGTAATACTCTATCAGCGCGCCGGTTCAACAACATATATAGAAGCCGGCGGCTCAATCATCGGAGCGCCCGGATCATCTGCAGCCAAATTACAAACACAGCTTGAACTGACTTTGCAATCATCTTAGCCTGCCGGCAACTTTGGCTAACACTCGCGCAACATGCCGCCGCGGCAACGCGCTATAGCGGCATGCGCCATTCTCAATCAAAAAGAAGTAGGGGCGCGATCCCCAAACCGCCCCCGTTATGTTTTAAGCGCTGATATGCGCCGCCTGTTCGTCATCTTTTACAAAACGCGCGCCCCAAATTCCGATAACACCGGCAGCTAAAAGCACGGGAACGCTGGTAACAAGAAACGCAACTCCGGGAGAATTATTGTATGTTACCTGAAAACCCAATATCGTATGATTCTTTAACATATCGCTTAAAAATCCCGCGATAGCAGGCGAAAACAGATCTCCAAAAAAATGCGAAAGCAGCAAGGTAAGCCCAACTGCAGCGCCTTGCTTGAGTGGGGTTACTACATCTTGAGTAACCGCTGTTAACGGGCCGCTGTTTACCTGCAACATGGCAACTGTAATAATATACAACGGAAAGAAAATACCTAATATGCGAACCGAATCGGAAATTGGCAGCGGAGCTAACAAAACAATAATTGCAATTGCATAAAGCGGCGCGCTGATTAAAAAGCTCCACCCACTCACAAGCACACGCGATCCGGGGAAGCGCTTTTTCAGTGTATCGGCGGCCCAGCCACCCCCAAGCAAGCCAATAACACCGCCAATTACAGTGCCGGCGCCGACTAAAGTAAGCGGAGAAACCGTATGAAAATTCGGGAACATTCTGCCAAACAGCGGTGTGATAAACACGAGGGTTACGCCATACACAAAAAAGCTGAGCGCCTGCAACGCTACAACAATGCGCAAGGTATTAATTTTCCAGATATATGCAATATTGCGCCAAAATGAAGCCATACCTTCACGAACCAGCGCCGCTTCAATATTATCATCTTCATTATTGCGGCGCGGCAGTTCCTTCAGAAGCAAAATGAGCAATGATAATATCAACCCGGGAACAGCAAAGAAATAAAATACCGGACGCCATTGATTATTGAATATACCATACAGAATACCGGCGCCAATATAGCCAAAAGCTAAGCCGGCAAGTAAGCCCGTATTCCAGCGGCTCATCACTATGGAACGCTTTTCTTTGGGATACGCCGAAGTTAAAATAGATGTGCTGGCGGGAAAATAGCCGCCTTCACCGGCGCCCAGCGCGGCGCGGGTGGCAAAGATCGGAA
>JAKAOI010000121.1 GCA_021812265.1 Chloroflexota bacterium
AGATATACTAATGGTATATTCTGATTGTCTGTGGTTTGATACATGTTTGCAAAAACTTGAACGCCGATATTCGACGCGAGAGCAGAAAAGGAGCGTTACCATGAAAAGCACATCTAATATGAAATCCGATGAGATCCAAATTGAAGATATAATCAAAAAAAATACAATAACAAATATGGTGGATATGGCTGAAGCCGCTGAAGATAATATATCTCCCGAATCTGATGAAGCAGCGTATTTATCCTTAGATGAAGAGGAAACGCTGGAAGATCTTTCAGATGAGGAAATCGAGCAGTTGTATGGCGCCGGAGCCGGTGTGTACGGTGGCGCTGATGGAGCGGAAGACGCTTTCCAAAGCTATCTGCATGATATTCGCGGGTTGATGTTGCTTGCCCCCTCTGAAGAACTGAAACTGGCGAAACGCGCCGCCGCCGGTGATATCCGCGCTCGCAAGCGCTTGGTTGAAGCAAACTTACGCTTAGTTATTTCTATTGCTCGCCGGTATACCAATAGTGGTGTTCCCCTGATAGATTTAATTCAAGAAGGCAATTTAGGGTTGATGCGCGCCTCTGAAAAATTTGATTGGCGCCGCGGCTGCCATTTTGGCACCTACGCCACATGGTGGATTCGCCAAGCAATTTCACGCGCTGCCGGCGAACAATCACGCCTCATCCATTTACCGGAACATGTTTCAACACGTTTACGCAAAGTGCGCCGTATCGCCGCCCAGCTTAGCCAAGATAATGGGCAGGATCCGCTGCCGGATCAGATTGCCGAAGCAGCGCATATGCCGGTGCAAGAAGTTGATGATTTGTTGCATGTAACTGAACAGCCCGTTTCGCTTGACGCCCCGTCAGATATTGATAACCGGCTTTCATTAGCAGACACATTGGAAGATCCGCAGATGATGGCTCCGGCTGATTTAGCGTCGCAACATTTGCTGAGCGAAGACTTGCACCGCGCGCTCTCCTTGCTGACACAGCGGGAATGCGATGTCATTCGTTTGCGCTATGGTATTGGCGATGGCCGCAGCCGCACATTGCTGGAAGTAGGCAAAGAACTGCAAATTTCTCGTGAACGTGTGCGTCAGCTGGAGATGGTTGCTTTAAATAAATTGCGCCACACGAATCAATCCCGCAAAATTCGTGAAAACGCTGGTTAGTTATTTAGCAATGTATTACGTTATCTGCCGGAATTGTAATTCCGGCAGATTTTTTTTATTCATGCGCTTGTTTATACACATTGGAAAATGGATGCGTCATCAGCCGCTTTGCCCGTTCTGTGTCGTCCTTTATAAAACCGTTTTTTTCATACAGCCAATGCGCGTCACGAGTAAAAAGCGCCCACAATCTTTGCCCTTGTATTTCGGGACACTGAACAATACATTCTATTAGCCAACTGCCTAGTCCGCGGCCGCGCATTTCTTCAAGAATAAACACATCCGCCAAATATGAGAATGTTGCGTAGTCAGTAATCATTCTGGCAAAACCAACCTGCCGATTTATATGATACACACCAAACACTAAAGAATGTTCAATGGATTTTTGAATGATTTCGCGAGATATTCCTTTTGCCCAATAACTTGCGCTCAAAAAAGTATGAATAACATCAAGATCCAGTTTTTGCGGATCTGTGCTGATAAAATCGTCGTCACGGCTCCATTCATAGATCATAAAAATCACCTTTCACTTTCGTGTATGCGGTATATGCGGCAAGGATTCTCATTTTTCAATACCTGTCCAAACACACTTTGTGGCAAGCAATAGATTCGATATAGTATTCAAGAATGGGATAAATATTTTATAAGCATACCACATGATGAAGATTGTTTTTGGTTTATAGGACGTTCGCTTGAAAGAGAAGCATATGGTTTCTCGTATCTGAAATAGAGGGAGGTCTGGGGACACCCCAGAACCCCGTACAAGGGGCAATGCCCCTTGTATATCCTCGATTTCTATCCCATTCATGTTCACCTTCACCTTCCTAAAGCGTTGCTTACAGAAACAGGTGATGTGATACACTATCAGATGTATGCGGTTGCCCTCTATGCTTTGTATTTTACAGAAAAGCATACCACAGCGATATTGCTGCTGCGCGTCGGCGGCTTTACGAGTTATTTTTGTAAAACCGTTATTGAAAGGTCGTGTAATATGGATTCACGGGTTGATACATTTATTGCGTCTTCTGCCGCTTGGCGGCAAGAATATATGAAATTACGAGAAATTATCCAAAATTTTCCGCTGGAAGAATCGTTAAAATGGGGAGTTCCCTGTTATGTTCTTCAGGGTAAGAATGTTGTTTTGATGCATGGATTTAAGGAATATTGCGCGTTACTTTTTTTTAAAGGCGCTTTGCTTCCGGATCCCAAAGAATTATTAATTCAGCAAACAAAGAATGTGCAATCGAGCAGACAAATTCGCTTCACTTGCTTGCAGGATATTGCAGAAACTGAAGACACAATAAAAACATATATTGGTGAAGCTATTCGCGTAGAAGAGGCCGGTTTAACGGTGCAATTTAAGGCTGCGGAAGAATTTGCCGTTCCTATTGAATTACAAAATAAATTTACGGAGATCCCCGAGTTAGAAATTGCTTTTGCAGCTTTAACGCCGGGCAGGAGGCGGGCATATCTGCTGTATTTTGCTGAACCTAAAATGGCCAAAACCCGTGAGGCAAGAGTAGAAAAATATGCAACACATATTTTGGATGGCAAGGGTTTATACGACTAAAGCGTATTGATTAGTTCTAAATTTAGCAATATTCACTAAAACTGAATTATTAAGCAAAGGAACATATGTGATGGCGAAAAATAACTATAGTAAAATATTTATCGCAATCTGTGATCGCGAAATTGCTGATCTTCATCAACAAATTGAAATACGCAAAGCGTCGCAGCAAGCGCCTGCGACTGCTGCGATTTCTTATGCTACTGCTAAAGATAGCAGTGGTAAGTTTCTTTCGGACTCTAAGGTCTTAGCGCAATCTATTATTGACAATATGCGCGCTGAGCAGCGGAATAGCAAATTAGAGCAGCAAGATGAACATGTGATACTTAGTAAAGGCATGGATGCGTCTTCAGATTCGGCAAATAACGATAACGATCTTGTGGATCGTTTAAAACGTGTGATGAACTATCAAGCTTATTCCATGAAAGATTCAGAATTTTCGCGACTGCTTGACGCTACCATTGAACAAAAACTTAAAGAGTCGGAGAAACGGCAGAATATCCAAGCAATAATACTTGCTATTGGCTCTTTGGTTGTTGGCTGGCTTTTATCTATTTGGGGCACACCCGCTAATATGATTCAGATATTTGGGAAAATATAATCTTGCATCGAGTGTGAAACGCTTGTAACATACTATTTGATGCGTTGCAAAAACAGAAAATATAGGAGTAATTTGCGCATGGATTCTGATAACAATTCCGCAGCTTCATTAACCGGCAAGGTGGCTGTTGTAACTGGCGCCAGTAGCGGTATTGGCGCAGCTGCAGCTGCGGCTTTGGCAAAAGCAGGGGCTAGGGTTGCGCTGATAGCCCGCAGAGAAGCATTGCTGCGCACAAACGCTGAAACTATTCTTGCGGCCGGCGGCTCCGCAAAAATATATCCTGCGGATATCACCGTTCCGGAAGATGTGCGGAATGTTTTTGATAGGATTCAGCAGGAACTTGGCCCTGTGGATATTTTATTGAATGCGGCAGGATTCTTGGCGAATGTTCCGTTTTTAGATATGAATATAGAAATTTGGGACCAAATAATAAACACCAATTTGCGTGGACTGATGCTTTGTTGCCAGATGGCGTTCCGTCAGATGTCGCCCAGAAAAAGCGGTGTTATCATGAATATTTCATCGCTTTCAGGTGTAAAAAATGTGGAAAAATTTCCTGGGTTAAGCGCATATACCACTTCAAAATTTGGCGTAGCCGGATTGACGGAAGCGCTTGCAGTTGAGGGCCGGCCGTTGGGTATACGTGTAGTGGCAATCAGCCCAGGCGCCGTAGATACTCCCATGCTGAAACAAGCAGCTCCTAACTTAAAACCGCTGATTACACCGGAAAATTTGGCTGAGCTGATTGTGTATATGGTTGGCGGATCTGGCTGGTTTTTAAGCGGAACTAATATTGAGTTATTTACGAATACATAAAATAAGCGGCGCGACAGCGATTTTATTGCGTTGACTGCAACCCCCCGAACGAAAAAAACATCAGCGCGGCGCCGGCGACAGTGTGTTCTATATTGGGTGGAGATGTGTGCAAATTCCGCTGATATTCTTATCCAAAGTTTGTGTCTATAGCGTCTGTGGTTAGGACTTCTATCCCAATAGTTTTCAATATAATGTATTATCTAAGAAGGCTGATACATAGTTGGGGGAAGTAAACCACAATGGGTCAGCTAGAAAATGAATGCCTCGGATGGCATAGAAGTGGAATGTAATATGGCAGATGAAAAAACACATCATACACATGAATCACATACAGAACATGAGGCAAAGCATGTGGTTGCAGAAGGGCATAAAGCGGCAAAAGAAGTTCACAAAGTAGACAGCGCAGTGTATGCCGGCGAAGTTATTATGAGCGGTAATCCCAAACGAGCTGAGCGCTATTTCCTGCGGAAATTGGGATATCATTTTTTTGCAAAATTTTTTAATAAATTGCTCGGCAAAATTTAATTTTATACAATAGCGCAATACCCCATATCATCAGATATGGGGTATTATTTTTGTTGGGTTGATTTGCAGTGCGAGTAATTGCGACTGTGTTACAATGCCTGCTCTCTCGTATCGAAAAAATTTTTCTGAAATGGCCGGCAGTTTAGCAAAAGTTATATGACAGTTTCCAAACGGATTATGCCGCTAAAAGCCTTTATTTGTGTTTTAGCACATTCAATCGGCTGACAAATTCCATGGAATCGGCCTCTGTAAATAAAGAAAGCGCCGGTTTTTTCCCTTCGTGATCATCCACTGTGATATCTTCAAATGCAACTTTTGGTTTATGGGTATAGGTAAAAAGGATGGCTCCATTGGTGTAGTCTGCTTTGGCAATATCGCTCACTGGGCAAGCAAGCTTTAAATCGGCCGCTTTACCGGCAATGCGCATAACACCGCGGATAAATCCACGTAAAAATTTAGGAGCATCCTCAATGTCATCTTTGGCGTCTTCTAAGTCATTTTGCACTTCATTGCGAATTTTTTCGCCTAATTGCAAAATGACCTCAGTTTCTGTAAGGACCAACTCTACTTCGTTTTCTGAAGTACTGATAGTAAAGGAATCAGAACTCATATATACATCCTTTCCATGATTCAAGTGTGCGATTTCATTGGTGGTATTGCGCAGAAGCTTTCGCGTTATTGCAGCGCAATGATAAAGACCCCCTATAAAATGTGCGCCACTTTGGTATTTGGTAAAATGACGCCATCTGGGTTTGAGTCACACGCGCATTGCGAAAGTTCTAAGAGTATTTTACACTATTTTAATTAATATTATCAACATGCGTCTATTCTAAAAATTAAAATAATTAATATGTTGCATAGGCGTCTGTGGTTATATATGATGTCTTCTATCAAGATAAATGGCAGAATTTTTAGCGTATAAAAGATCCATCGCGCAGGATACTGCCAGTTCCATTTGTAAAAAAAATGTAAAGTGGCAATTATGCACTAAAATTCTGTCAAATGTTACCAAATTTTAACCTGATATCTGTTATACTTTCAATAATCGGTTGACAAGATATCTGCCAGCCGGTATGTTGCAAGTGTGCTATATCCTATCTCCTCGTAAGCGTAAAATGGTGTATGCTGTTTTCTTTATGCGCATACCGCAGAGAGAAAAACAGATCACTGTTGATCTTGTTGCATGCATATTTCTTAGAAGGGTTCTCAGGAGGTTATTATTACACATGTCTGATGTCAGTTTAGAAAAACCTAAAGTTTCTGAACAAGAACTTTCTGATCGCAAACTCAAAAAAGCGCTATCTTTTCAAGATTTGTTCTTTTTGAGCATGGGCGGCATTATTGGCTCCGGCTGGTTGTTGGCTGTTATAGCAGCGGCAAGTGTTGCCGGACCGGCAGTTATTCTGTCATGGATTATTGGCGGTATTTTAATTTTATTTGTTGCGTTAAATTATGCCGAAATTTCCGGTATGATTCCGCGTTCTGGCGCTATTGTGCGTTACCCCGGTATGACACATGGCAGTTTAACCGGTTATGTGCTGGCATGGGCGTATCTGCTTTCAGCTATTACCGTTCCTACCATTGAAGCTGAAGGCGCAATTACCTATCTTTCAACATTTAAACGATTTGCGTCTTTAACGCTTGTATCAAATGGCGTAACAGTTCTATCTGCATATGGTATTGGGGTTGCGGTTGTTCTGTTAGTGGTGTTCTTCTTGATGAATTATTTTGGCGTTAAACTGCTTGGAACATTCAATACGGTTATTACGTGGTGGAAGTTTATTATTCCTGGTTTAACAATCGTATTGCTGTTTTTTGCGTTTAAGTCGCAGAATTTCACCGGTGGTAACTTCTTTGGCCTTGGCGTTGATAAAATGTTCCTTGCCATTCCGACAACCGGTATCGTATTCTCTTACCTTGGTTTCCGTCAAGCGCTGGATTTTGGCGGCGAAGCAAAAAATCCGCAGAAAGATATTCCGCGCGCCACTATTTTCTCTGTTATTGCGGCGACGATTTTGTATACATTGCTGCAAGTTGCTTTTAACGGATCGATTAATTGGGGGAACGCGAAGGTAGGCTTCTTTAATTGGAGCGCATTAAGCGCATCATCCTGGGCGAGCGCGCCATTATATAATGATTTGCAAGCCGCTGGTTTCGCTGTAATGTTCTATTTTGCCTTCTTCCTGATTGCTGACGCGGTGATATCCCCGAGCGGCACCGGAGTAGTATACACCGGCACATCATCACGCACAGTGTATGGCATGGCGATTGGTGACTTTTTA
>JAKAOI010000122.1 GCA_021812265.1 Chloroflexota bacterium
GTTAATGCCTTCACTTAGGCAATCGGTGCTTACAAGAATGCGATCTTGTTGTTCGGCAAGCTGAGCGATGATGCGTTCGCGTTCCTCGGGCGGCAGAAGGCCGGTAACATATTCTACAGCTATTTTGGGAAATTTTGCCCGAATGCGCTCCGCCACATATTTGGCGGTGGGGATAAAGCGGCAGAATATAATAGGGTTATAGTGTTCTTTTTTCAATTTGGCCAATAATGAGAACAGCAATTCCAGCTTATTGTCATCTTCCGGTTTCAGCTGTTCGGCGGCGGCGGCCAAGCGATCGAGCGCGGTGTTTCCCTGTGCGGCTTCGTCGAAAGTAAACGACGCCGGCGCGGTGTCGGAGGCGCCGCGGTCATTTTCTGCGTCGTCCAGCGTCGTTTCACGCGCGGCGCTGTCTATTTCTTCGGCGGATGTATTGCTGTCGCAGCGCGCGCGCTCAAACAGGGTAGCGGCAGCCGCTTTTGGGCTGGAGGCTAGGGAGCGCATCAGCGCAATGGCAGACCACCAGCTGGCGTGACGGGCAGTGTTGCGCTGGGTATGGGCTTCGGCGAAGGAAGTTTTTACATATTCCATAACCGAGTTAAAAAAGAGCAGATACGGCTTGGAAAGGCTGTAGTTTTGTTCGGTTTCCTCACGTTTGGGGAAGGGTGTATTAGTTTGCAGAAACTTGGTTAAATCACTGCGGCGGCGTTGCACAAAATATTTTGCCAGTTCACGGCGATCCGATTCATGGGCCGGGCCGGTTAAATCTTCGGGCAGATCGGTAAATTTGGGGTTCAGCAGCGAAAGCAGCGAGCGGAAGGCGTTTTCTTTTCCGCTGTGCGGCGTAGCGGTAACCAGTGTAATATGGCGCTCCGGCTGCTGGGCAAGGGCGTTCAGCAGCTGAAAGCGCTGTTGCTGTGCGTTGCCGCCTTCACCGGAATTGGCGCAGGTGTGGGCCTCATCCACAATTACGAAGTTTGGGCATACCCGCAAAAACTCATCGCGGCGGCGATCCGATTTCATAAAATCGGTTGAAACAATGGTAAAGGGAAAGCGCTGAAACAAAGATTCGCCGCTGAAACATTGCCGTTCCAGCTTGGCGACGGCGCCGGAAAGAACCAGCTCGGCTTCGATATGAAATTTTTCCGCCAGTTCGTTTTGCCATTGTTCGGCCAACTGTGGCGGGCACAGCACGGTAAAGCGATCGATTTCACCGCGATCCAGCAATTCACGGGCAATCAGCGCCGCCTCTATCGTTTTGCCGATCCCCACATCATCGGCAATCAGCAGGCGGATGGTCTCCATGCGCAGCGCCATAATCAGGGGGGTAAGCTGGTATGGCCGGGGATCGAATCCCAATTTGGCAAAAGAGCGGAAGGGGCCGGCGCTGCTGCGGAAACCCAGCCGCACGGCGTCGCGCAGCAGCCGGGCAGATGCGGCGTCGCCCGGATGGGAAACATCGGGCCAAGCAAATTCTGCGGAGACGATATCATCTTGTTCCAGCGGCAAAAACACACCCACGCTGTCGCTGCCGGCGGCGCCGAGCGGGCGCAGGGTGAGCACATTGTTTTGCGGCAAAGACTCTACAATCCAGTCGCGGCCGCGCAGGCGCACGCACGCGCCGATGGCGAAATTTTTTTCGTTTACAGCTTTTATTTCAGTCATAATAATCTCGGTTCTGCTGATACATGCGGGCAACCGAAAGCGGTTACCGGCTGTTTTTAAAGATATTGGGCCAAGCGTCGAATACTGTTTGCCAATCGTGGCTGTTTTGGGTAAACCGGATAACAATGTACCCGGAATCTTCCAAGCAGGCGGTAACTTCGGCGTCTTTTTGTCTGATATCGGCAAATTCATGATGCGGGCCGTCAATATACACGGCGGTGTACCCGTCATAGAGAAAATCGGGGCGGGTATTGCAGCCTTCAATAAATGGCTGGGCTTTTAGGGGCAAATTCAAGTTTTGCCGAAAAACTTCCTGCAGCCATGTTTTTTCCAATTCAGAGTCGCACTGAAGCAGCAGCTGGTTGAAATGCGATTGTCTGTCGCTGCCGGTTGGGCTGCTGTTGACGGTGGAACGGGAAAGGTTCAGCAAGAATGTTTGGATGCTATGCCTATCCAGCAGTGTGTGTTCATATTGATTATAATACGTCATCAAGCAGTTGTAGCAGGCGGCGACGCAGTTTTCCTGCGCGGTAATGGCGTGGCCGATATCTTCGCCGGTATCGGGGTTGAAATGGCACACATCCAGCGCGGCGCGGGCAATACCGGCGATAGCGCCGGGGTCATCGTGAATGCGCCGCAGCGCGCCGGCGCCGCCTTCGGAAGATTCGTAGAAAAGGATGCGACGAAATGGCGAAGAATTGGGCAGCAGCTCTACACTCAGCTCGGAATCTTCCAGCTGGTAATAAATTTGGATGGCGTGTTTGAGCGCAAACGCCAGTGAAACCATTGCGGCCTCGGAGCGGGGCCGTTCCGGGGTGAAGATCAACGAGTTGCGGGTATCTTCCACATATGGCACTACCCGCTCCATGGTAGAAGATTCGATGCTGTTTTCCAAGATTATTTCGTCATCTTCTTCTATGATATTCATTTGTTCCTGCTGCCTTTGAGTTACCCAGCGGCCCGAGCTGCGGTCTAGCACGAAGCCGGGAGATTCCTGGCCGGCGCTGCGGCGTTCGCCGATATTCATGCGCCACAGCGAGGCAGAGTGCGCGTAATCGAGCGTTGCCAGCCGTTCCGCGCCGAGCACAATATCGGAATGCGACACGCGGCTGCCGTTTTTATCTTTGGCGAACCGCACGGCGGAGATAATTTCAAAACGGCGGCGCTGGCGTTCCTCCTCATCGGAGAAAATTTTATCGTCGCGTTTCAGGGTAACATTGCGCATGCGAAACAGGTTATTGAAGGATGCGGGCAGCACGGCGCCGCAATATTCGCAGCAATCCGGCGCGGAATCATCTTCGATGGGGTGCAGGTAGCCGCACGAGCTGCAAATTTTAGCGCGGCGGGTTAACAGCTCTTCTGCGGAGTCCAGCTGCATAATAACGCGGTCCACGCGATAACGCGCGCCTTCGTGGTACACAATGGATTGCGGGCCAAACTCTGAAATAGCCAAAAAGCGCGGCCGCTGCAGGTAGGTGTCGTCTTTTTTCTGCTGTCGTCGGCCGCCGATGAAGGCGGAAAGCGGCAGGCGCGGAAAGTTATAGCCGGGCAGAAAGCCTTCGGTGGCGAAATAGCGGTAGCTGTAAAAATCGGAGTATTGGCTGGTATTTTCATCCAGCAGCAATTTAATCTGCGCCTTAGCCTCTAAATCTAATTGTTCGGCTTTACTGCGTGTTTGCTGTGAGCAAGAGGCGTCGATGCTGATTTTATGATTTTTAATGGATTGATTGAGCGCCGAAAGATATAATGTGCGCCAGCGGTCGCAAGCTGCTTCAAATTTTATCGCTATTTGCGCCATGGTGTCATTCAGCCAAGTGTCAGAGTACCATTCGGCGCGCAAAATTTCAGGGATTTTCAATAAAATAGCGCGGGCGCGGCTTTCTGCGTGTTTGCGCGCAGAAAGGTCGTTCAAGCTTTCCTGAATGCGATCTATCACCTTCAGCGAAGGCTGTTCACCGGACATATCCAGCAGATCTTTCAACGAGTTGGGCAGTTTAAGCTGTGTTTCCGCCAGCCAAATAGCGTGGATATGCGAACGGACCAAATCTTCATTGGCGATATCAATTTGTGGCGGCTCTACAACACCTTTTACCAATAGATCGGGGCGGCGGAAGAAATATTGATCGTGTGGGCTGCCGGTGGAGCAATAGGTAAAAACGAAGGCCGGTTGACCGCTGCGACCGGCGCGGCCGCTGCGCTGCGCGTAGTTGGCGGGTGTTGGCGGGGCATTGCGCATATTCACCACCTGCAATTCGGCGATATCGATCCCCAGCTCCATTGTTGGGGAACAATATAAAATGGGCAATTTACCGCAACGAAACGCTTTTTCGCGTTCCATACGCACATCTGCGGGTGATTGTGCGGTGTGTTCATAGGCGCATAGATCAGTTAAGCCTTCGGCTGCTTCGCGGTAAAATTTTACGAAATATGTATTTGCTGCGGCGCGTTCACCATCGGTTTTATTTGGCGTATAGATGGGGTCGCGCATGGCTTTTTCGCCGTTGGCGCTGCGCCAGATGATAGCTGCCGCGGGAATTTGAAAGCCGGGCACGGCGATATCGTTATTTTGATACACCGCTTCGGTAATGCCGGCCTTTGCAAGGGTTTGCAGCAAGCTCAGCAGCATATCCGGCGCTTCATTTTTTTGATAAACATCAGTCGGGTCGAGCTGTCTTCGGATATAGCGGCACAAAGCGCTGCGCGGCCCGGCAAATAAAAACGTGCGGCTTTTTGTGTCGGCGCTGCCGGATCGAGGAAACAGAATTTTCGCGGTTATTATTTTTTCATTTTCATCAAATGCCCAAGGATCTTTCAGGCGTTGGCTGCTGTTTTGCTGGATGGCTTCAATTCTTTCGCGCGTGAGGTAATCCACTTTTATGGCCAAGGAGCGCCGCATAAAGTGTAACACATTGCGCGCAGTTTCGCGGCGGCGCTCCGGCGATGCGGCAACCAGCGCTGGGTGGCAGCCCTGCCATTCCGCGTTATCATTGCAAATATCTTCCAAAGATTGATATGTAAAATCGAGCAGACCGCATTGCTCTAAATTAGGCAGGGTAACGCGCCAGCCGCGCTGCATATCAATATACACGCGGTAGCCGATCACGTCGCGCAAGGCTTTGTTTGTTTCTTCCAGCGCGTTATATTTCACGTTGGGGTCGGCGGCGTAGCGTTCCTCGGGCAATTTTAGCGCTTCCACAACTTTGCGGGCGATATGTTCATGGGTAACGCCGTCGAGGCCGGCGCTGTTTACCGCGCGCCAAATAGCGGCGCGCAGCAGGCCAACCTCGATAAAGTCGTTAAAATGCCCGGCTTGCAGCGAAGCGTCTTGCCTGTTATCGGTAAAACTAAGCATTTTGCGCGCTAAGGAATCTTCTTTGTCGATATGCCGCATAGCTGAAATGGAAAGCACGGTGGTGGCAGAGCTGCGCCCTTCGGAGCTAAGCGAGTGGATGCGGGAAAAGTCGCGTTTTCTGGCGGTATATTCCACGCCGCATTTCATGCAGAACCGAAACGGCGCCGGGAAAAAATATCCCGTAAACGTGGTATCGCCGGAGTAATTGCCGGTAACATCTTTCCCGTTCGCGGAAATTTGGACAAAACGGGGGGCGGTTTTTCTAAAGGAAGATCGTATGCGTAAACTGCCATGAAATTCCTCCAACCATTGATCGGGCAGCAGATCGGTGATATCGGCGTTTTCCAAATCGGGCCACTGCGAATCGGCGGCAGGGAATAAAAATCCCGCTATTTCGTTTTCATCTTGTGATTTACCTAAATAGGGCCGAGCGGCGTAGGAAATTTTGCCGTTTACATCTTTGCGAAAAACGTTGTAATATTCTTGGCCGCATTCCCGGCAAAAAACCAGCGGTAACAATATATCTTTTTCTTTATTGTCTTTTACTGCGCGGTCCGGCACAAATACTTGCTCATACAGTGTAAGGTAAGGGTGTTCATCCAAAGACGCATAAACGGTATTTCCCTTACTGATAAACTGGTGCAGACGAAACGCGAACACCGGCGTGTTGGTGATGGGATTTTGCAGTGAATACCCATGCAGCAGCCATTCTTGAATTGCCTGTAAGCACACGTTTTTATCGGCGCCGGTTTCAGCGCTCAGCCGTTGCGCGGCAGTTTGCGCTGAAATGGGTTTTGCGCGCGTCAGTCGATCCTCATTTTCGCTGACTGCAACGCCAAACGCGGCTTCTATCCAGCCGGAAAATGGATGATTGATAAAGTCCGTATAATTATTGGGTTTATGTTCCAGCGATTCTTGAATAGCTGCCGCGGTAATTTTTTGGGAATTTTGGGGTGTAATGCGTTCCAACGTTTCACCGATGATATGTTCCGGCAGTGTTTCAGAGCCGAACATAACGGCGCCCATTTTAGCGATTGCTTGGCGCTGCTGCTCCCAAGTTCCCTCGGAAACTAATGTGGCGGAGGTTCCAATAAACTGCATGTCGGCCATGCCGCAGCGATTTTTTACTCTGCGGGCCAGCATAGCGATATCGGCGCCTTGGCGGCCGCGATAGGTATGTAATTCATCAAAAACTAAAAACTTCAAAGAATTTTCGCGCAATAAATTGCGTTCAATAAATCTGGTTAAAATCAGCTCCAGCATAACGTAGTTGGTCAGCAGAATATCCGGGGGATTTTGTAATATTTCATCCCGTTCACCGCTGTTTTCTTGTCCGGTATAGCGCCGGAAAGTGACTGCGGGTTTCCCACCGGATTCCGCCGGTTTTAAAAATTTATCCAGTTCCTGCATTTGGCTGTTGGCCAGCGCATTCAGGGGGTATACAATAACTGCGCGGACACCCTGCCCCGAACCGTGTTTCAACACATTCTGAACGATGGGAATAATATAGGCTAAGCTTTTGCCGGACCCAACCCCGGTTGTGAGGATATAGTTGCCGCCTGCGGCTGCCGTGCGGATGGCTTCTTCTTGGTGCTTATGCAGCCGCATCGGATGGCCGTCGCGCTGAAAGATATCTGCGCATGCGGGCAGCAACACACCTTCGGCGGCAAGCTCCTGCACACTTTTGCCGGACTGAAACAGCGGATTTACTTGAATAAGCGGCTCCGGCCAATATACCCCGGAATTAAATTGTTGTTGTACGAATTCACGGATTGCAGGGTTGGAAATGGAGATAAAACTTTCGACATATTCCTGATAATCACCGAGAATATTATCGCGATATTCAAAAATATTGCGCATGCAAGATATCCTTTCATTTTGAACATGTTATTATCATGACATATCAAATGGCTGATAACAATGT
>JAKAOI010000123.1 GCA_021812265.1 Chloroflexota bacterium
CGCAGGCCTCTCCGTCTCAAGGATCATCGGGAATTGGGATTGGCGCGGCGTCTGTGGTTTGGGACGGAATCACGGGCAGCGTCGCCACTATGCGCGCGGCTCCTGTTGCGCTGTTGATATAATACAGCGCGTTTGTCGTCCGAATTATAATCGCCGCGCTGTTGGGCGACCACCACGGATCGCTGAATTGGGAGATGGGCAGCGAAATTATGATGGGTTGATCGGCCGCATCTTTATGGAGCGGGAGTATTTCGTATCCTGCGGCGGTTTGTATCAGCAATTGTGAGCCGTTGGGCGAAAACGCATAGCGCTGCGGCCGAGTAACGTCTGCCAACTGTATTGCCGGCCCGGTGAGGTGTGTTAGCGTAAATGCGTATTGATTGGGCTGTGCAGTTTTTGTTACATACAGCAGCTCTTGATGGCCGGGACGCCATAATACCCTTGCCGGAAGCCCGCCCGGCAGAGTAGTTGCCGCGCCGGTTTGTATTGTTTGCAGGGTTTGCTGCGCCTGCCCGGCCAGTAAAACACCGTTTGGGTTTACAAACGCAATAGCTTGCGCGTTCGACGCTATTGCAGGTATACCGCCCGTATTGGTTATTAATTTGCTCGCAATGCCGCCCGGCTGATCCGGCTGAGATAGTATCAGTGTGGAAGCGCCTTCGCGATATATCAGCCGGTTGCCGGTTGCGTCCCACCAGCCATCACTGCGATATGGGATGCTGCCAAAAGCGGTTATTCCCAACAGCGCGCCGCCATCGATGGAGACAATTCCCAATGTGGCGTAAGTATCTGCCTGCAGTTGCGCGATGGGATCGATAGTGGTTATTGGCAGCGCCGCGCCGGCAAAGCGGACCAACATTTCATGATGATCCGGCGACCAGGAAAACCCCAGCGCAATTTTGCCTGTCACTTGGTAAAGGCCGCTGCCGTTCGGCTGAATAGTGTACACTTCACTGTTGCGCAGAAACGCAATTTCGGAACCGCCCGCGTTGCCCGAGCCGCGCAAAATTGGCAGCGCAACCGGCAATATGGCGGCTAAAACCGCTAAAACCGCGGCTATGCGCAGATAAAACGCCCGGTTAAATTTTTTTTGCGGCGGCTCCGCAGAACTTGCGCTCAAAAGGGGAGATCCCACATGGCGTACCAGCGGTCAAATTCCTGTTCCATCGGCAAATCATTTTTTAAAACATTGGCCAGCCGCGTTTCATCGGGATTATTGCGCTGATGGCTGTGGCTGTCGGGCCGCGGAACAAAAGGATAATACATGCCGCGTTTAAAATTATAGATAAAATATACCGGTTTATTGTTATCGGTGTTAAACCGAAATACCGCAGAAAGCAACTGTTCACCGTAACCCTGATCGAGCAATGTTTGGCTGACCATGTGCATGCCGGTTACAAGGGTTTGGAAATCGGATCCGGTCAGCAAAATCCATTTATATCCTAAATCATCTTCATATGGCCGAGATTGCAGCCCCAAGTCACTCGATGCGTTCAATAAATTTTGCAAATCTTGCTGTATTTGCTTAAATGGGCCGGAGGCAACGCCGCGGAAACAGACGCCGGAACTTAAGGCCGGTTTCATATCTTCCTGTGTTTCCAGTGTTATATCCGCGGTTGAAATGGCAAACAGCCGATCATTTTTCGCCGGTGGAACCGGTTTTTGTTTTCCAAAAATTGCGTCAAAAAATCCCATATACTATCCCTTTGTTTTGAAGTCCGCGCCTGCGGGCTGTTTGTCATTGAAAATAGAACGCAAGGTTACATACATGTTCTCCCCGTTTTGCCGCAACAATATATATAACGGCAGCGCGGGGAAAATAAGATTGGCTGCAAACACACAATCGGAAAGCCCAAAAATCAGTCGTGAATGCGCGGAGCCTGCTCCATTTGCAGCTGAATCTGCTGCAGCCGCTGAATGCGGTGCTGCAGTGACGGATGCGTTGAAAACATTTCACTAAGATCATCGTGATTGCGGAAATTGGAGACCGGCACAAAACAAAACGCGCTGACAGCGTCTGCGGAGCGCAGGTCGGAATCGGGAATTTTTCCCACTTGCTGGCCGCTGATGGACATAAGCGCTGATTCCAGATTTTGCGGCGCGCCGGTAATCAACGCCGAACCGCGATCTGCGGCGTATTCACGATAGCGCGAGAATGCGCGGGTTAATAAAAAGCTGACTGCCGATACAATGGCAGAACCAACTAAAACGAGCAGCAATACTGCTAGAGCGCTGCCACCGTTATTATCGCGGCCGCGGCCTCTGCCGCCGCCAAATCCGCCGCCGTAGCCACCAAACATTGCGCCCCAAAGAAACATTCGAGAAAGAAACTGCAGTAGCATACCGGCGAGCATCGGTATAAACATAATAAGTGTCATCACCTGCATATCTTTATTTAAGATATGGGTCATTTCATGGGCAAGCACCGCTTCCAGCTGGCTGTCGTCCAGCCTGTTGAGCAGCGATGTGGTGACACAAATAACGGCGTGGTTTTGGTCGCGGCCGGTGGCGAAGGCGTTTGGCGCGCCGTTGCGTGCGATGGCGATTTTGGGTTTTGGTAAATTTGTTTGCTGCGCCAGCCGTTCTACCATGGCGTGCAATTTCGGCGCTTGTTGTTCTGAAACTTCTTGTGCGCCCATAGACCATATAGCCACTTTATCAGAGGTAAACAATTGAAAAATCAAGACACCCACGGCAATTATAATAATAAGCGCCAAACCGCCGCGCAGAACTGTATAGAGGAAAAAGACAAACGCAGCATATAAGAGAAACATGGCGCCTAATGTAATAGCCATGCGAGCATTTAAACCCACATCAGTTTTATACCAAACGGGTTTTTTCATAATAACCACCAAACCTTTTTATAAAACACATAAACAAGAGACAAAGGATATGCGCAGAACGCACAAAGGAGCGCTGCGCCTTGTCTGATTCTAAGAAATAATCAGTATTTTCTATCAGACGGCACGGAAAACATATATCATTTTCAATTATTGCTGTTGTTTAGCCTTTAGCGCCTTATAATACGATTTGGGTTTTGGTCGGTGTGTCGTATCTTCCCAAGCGTATGGCGCGGCTTCTTCATCAGATTTTGTTTCGCGGCCGTTATCTAAAATTTCCTGAAGGTCATTATAGATGAAGTCGTTGCCCAGTGTTTCTTTCTGTCGAAGCAGGTGCCGCATAATCATGCTGCGGGTAACGTTGGTTGCGCTGTTGCGTTCCGGTTCTGCTCGTTTCAAAAATTTATCTATCATGTCTATTGTATCTTCGTTGGCGCCGTTTTGTTCCAGCGCGTCTCGGATAGTGAGAAGATGCTCATAAGCGTTCATAAATTATATGTCTCCCCTGTCAGTGTTATCAACAAAATACGCTGCGCTCGTATGAAATATTTGCATGGCTGAAATTTTGCGGTAACTTTTTGGTTTTTGCGGCAAACATTTCATAAGAATGCTTACATATATTATACTGCAAACATAGCATAAAAAAATAAGGAGCATTGTAAAAAATATTACATATGTCTGAACCATTTGCTACCAACGCCGTTATGATCGATTTATGGGAATTGACACAATTTGCCGATACACCGCTGCCAATTGCAGTAGCCAGCACCGGAGATATGACATTTGGTTTGTTAACCATGCGCGCCGGCCAGCGTTTAACCAATATGCGGTCTGCCAGCCAAGTAATGATTCAATGCATGCGCGGGCTGGCGTATCTGCAGATTAATCAAAAACTTCAAACGTTGAAGATGGGTAAAGTGGCGCTGATTGAAGGCGGACAACCACATGACTATATTGCTAAAACCGACAGTGTTTTTCTTTTTACCTGTGCGCCGGCGTTGCGGGCTGATGAACCATTAGGGGCATATTTACTGCAAAATCCGCCTATTATTCAGCGCCAATCCCCGGAATTGTAATTTGCAAACAGCAACTGTGTTGAAAGTGAACATTTTTAAAAATCAGCGCCGGTATAGGTAAAAAACACCGGTTTTTCCGCCATCTCCATGGAACGAAAACAGCTGATGAAACGTATAGTGTGTAGATTGCCGAGTGACGCGCCATCCCCATCAATAAGCAAATCTTGTTGGGTATATTTTACGGCGCGTATCTGACGGTTATTTTTGTTATTTTGGGAGCTTGTAACTATGGAACCATTTCAAACGCCGCCTGCGATTCCTGCGCAAACACCGGATGCTTCAGCGGGAGGCGGAGAAGCCATAGCTGCGATTGTGTTTTCTGCGCTTAGTATAACGCAAATATTTGTGCGCATCCCTATTTTTACTATTTTTGCGATGTTTTGCGCCATAATTGGTGTTGTGTTGGGGCATATTGCTTTGGCGCGCCGCGTCGATACTGTATATCGCACTGTGGCTGTTATTGCGCTGGCAATCGGTTATTTTAGCGTTGCCATTGTCTTCATTCGGTTGCTGCTATTTTCGTTGTATGTTATCCACGCCAGCAACGCGCTTTTCCATCCGCGCAGATTTTTGCGATAAGCGGTGGCCGCGCAACAACCTATCAATGTTTCTGCGCTGGCCGGCGGACAGTTTCTGCTGCAGCGCGCGCAGCAAAATACATCGGCGTATGGCGTCACGTCATAAAATAAAAGCCTTCGGCTTGTTTCTGCTGAAGCCGAAGGCATCCCTTGTGAATCTTTGCCGCTCTGCCGGCGCGCGATGATGTTGGGTTATGGATAGTTATGATTTTCCTGCTTCACTTTGCAGTTTTGTCTTTAATTTCGACAAATAGGTGTCCGCCGCGGTTGTATCTACATTGTTTAATGCGTTGATGATGTTGGGAAATAGCGCAACGTTGGCTTTCCATTGTTTTAAAATCGTGTCTACCTGTTTTAGCGCCGAAATATTGTTTAGGCCGGGCCATGTTTCGGCTTGTTCAATAGCCGCGCTTAACCCGCCCAAAATATCTTCGGTAACTGTGGCCAGCACGTTGGCAATCGGCACTACAAACGTGTTCACTGCAGAGTGCAGCAAATTAGTAACGGTTATTGCCGTATCAATGCTCACATCCTCTACCGTTAAAAGTTCCCTCGCTAATTGCTGGCGGCCAAAATTAATTGCTTGCTGAATTTCTTGCTGTGTTAACGCGCCAACGCCGTTTAAAATATTCGGCGCTTCGGCGGCGCCAATGCCTACAAGGCCTAACCCCGCTGCGGCTATCAGCGCACGCCGGCCTATTTGTTTCTGCTCGTTTATATCTGCCGGAGCTTGTGGATTGGTTGAACTTCCCGGAGAAACTGAAGGATCGAAACTTTGGCTCATATGCTTTATCCGCCTTGCTGTATGAAAATATGCGCGAAAAAAAACTCACTTATGGGTTGGCGCTTGCGCAAAGCGCTCAATATAATCGCCGGCATACGGGCGCGCGCTGCAAATTCGGCGCCGCTATGTCCCCCCAAAAAAAATATTAGGACTTTCGCTTAAAAGGGAAGCGCATGGTTCTTGTATCTGCAACAAAGGGAGGTCTGGGGACACCCCGGAACCCCGTACAAAGGGCGTTACCCCTTGTACAGCCCCGATTTTCTATGCTGCAGCGAAAGTCATAAATATATAAAACACATAAAACAGCCATGTTTGCAGCTTGAATTATAAAAACTTGTCAATAAAATAGTATACTAAATTATTTGGTTGACGCAACAGGAAAAGTATGAGTCTCGTCACTGAATTTGCGTGAAAATTTCGCAGGCTCCGCGCAATGTTTGCGGCCGATTTGCTATTCATGCGCCGCATAGCGCATAGCATTTTTGAAAAAAAAGAGGATTGCGGCGGCGTCAACTATCTTTAACAGCAAGCGCCATGTGCGCTATAGAGACGCCGCCTCAAGCTTATTGTGAATTTTCCGACCAATATTCCAGCAGATCACTTTTCGTAATAACAGCGGTGATGGTTTTTTTGTTTTCGGAATCGCGAACTGCAATAGCGTTTTGTCCGGAGGCAAACAATGTATATGCCTGTTGTACAGCCGCGGTGTCGGAAAGTTCAGGAATGGCAGGCCCCATCCAGTCGGTGGCTGTTTTGCTTTCGGCGTGTTCACCTGCCGCTAATTTTTGAATCATCTGAGATTCGGTAAGCGAGCCGACGATGCGATCCCCAGAAATAACCGGAATTTGAGATATTCCATAAACGCGGGTAAGCTCAATTGCCTTCATTGCCGAATCTTCCGGAGCAACGCTTAATACTGCCGGTGTTGATGAAAATTTACTGCGTGAGGCCAGTAAGTCGCGCAGCGAAGCTGAAGGCTGACTTTCGCTTAGGCCGTTTTCACGCAGCCATGTTTCATTAAACGCTTTAGAAAGATACGCTCGGCCGGAATCGGGAAACAATACCACAATAACAGCGTTGGGGCCGGCTTCTTTGCCCACTTCAATTGCAGCCGCCAGCGCAGTGCCGCATGATGGTCCCGCTAAAATTCCTTCAGTTCGGGCCAGCTGCCGCACATATGCAAAGGAAGCGGCGTCGTTTACCCGAACAAAGCGGTCTACCAGCGATGGAACGTAATTATCGGGGAAATGATCCATGCCAATACCCTCAACCTTGTAGGGTTTGGGGGTATCGCCGGAATAAACCGAGCCTTCGGGATCGGCTCCGACAATAACAATATCGGGGTTTTGCGATTTTAGATATGTAGCGACGCCAACAATAGTTCCTGCGGTGCCGATACCGGCGACGAAGTGTGTAATTTTTCCATCAGTATCCCGCCAAATTTCTGGGCCAGTGCTTAGCACATGTGTTTCGGGGTTTGCAGGGTTGCTATATTGATTTGGGCTGCACGCGCCGGGTATTTCTTTTGCCAGCCGCGCCGCAACGCTTTGGTAGCTGGCGGGGTCATCGGCGCTTACACTGCTGGGGCATACCACTACTTCTGCGCCATAGGCGCGCAGCAAATTGCGCTTTTCTTCTGAGGCTTTATCGGTCATA
>JAKAOI010000124.1 GCA_021812265.1 Chloroflexota bacterium
CGATCTTGCGCTCGAAGCCGACAGCCTTGCCGCTCCATTTTGGGGACTTATTGGGATTGGTGTTGCTTTGCCAGTTGTACAAACAAAATCTGTGAAAAAGGAAAAATATCAATCGTTACGAATGGCTCCAAAGGCAGATTCATCACCTGGTAAAGAAAAAACCGGCTCAGGAACCGTTTCAACACAAGGAACTCAATCATGAATGATCAATTTCCATCAGAAGATGATGATATCGAATCTCGTTCAACTATGTATTTTTCAGCTGTGCGCATTCCACATAACTACGATGATGATAATTTAGTTGATTTACAACCGACCATGATTCACCCCGCAAGGCGAAAAGAACCAGAATTTTCAATGCCGCAAATTGCCAGAGATCCCGATCCTTCCGGTTTTTTTGTCGCTGAAACCATTGTTATGCCTGCGCTGAAAAAAGATGAACTCATTCAAAAATCCATCGTTGGCGCGCAGTGGATTATGTTTGCAATACTGATCGGTGTGCCATTGGGATTCGGCGCTAATATTATCGTCGGAAGATATACCGGCAGCGCTGGTTTAGGATATTTAGCGTTGATGCAACTTGTTGTAGCAACCATCCAAACTTTTTTTCTGTTTGGTGGCTCCAACGTTATTGTAAATTTTATCCCAAGAGCGTCATCCCGTGAAAAATCAGCGTTTTTATTTAGCTATGTCAGTATTGCGGCAGTGTTTTCTGTCCTATTCCTAACTGCAATGTTCCTGTTTCCAAAAGTATTACAATTTCTGCTATTAAATAATCCCGTTACTTCTACAGTTTATATATTTTTGGGAATATTTATTCCAATTGTAATCAGTCAAACACTTCTTATTGCCGCTCTCCAAGGCGAAATGGAGCTTCCTGCTTCGGCCCGCACACAATATAGTGTTCAAGTAATGACTTTTATTTTGGCTGGTGTTGTAGCGTTTATTATTAAACCAATGAATATTATTCCCATTCCGCCTGCAATCGCCGGTGTGGTGCTGTTGGCGTATACGGTTTCTTTATTAAGTGGATTAACCGCTTTAATCCGCGTTATGCGAAAACGATGGCGCTGGAATATTCGCTGGTTTTTACCGGAAAAATTTTGGGGATTTACCACAACATTCCATTTTAATACTATTGTTGCGTTTTTCTACAATAATGTCGACCAGATTTTTATTTTATATTATTTCCGCAATGTGGAAATAAACGGCGTTTTTCGCGCTGCAATTTTAGTTGCAACATATGCGTTGTGGGCGCCCAATCTTTTTACCGGCGCAATGTATCCGCTATTTATTAATTTGGTAGAGCGCAAAGAAATAAAAACATTACGCGAGGCATATAAACGATACAGCGCCATAACATGTATAGTTGTTGCTGTATTCGGCTTAATCAGCGGATTATTTGCTACACCAATTATTCATATATTCGGTAAAAGTTTTGGCGCAGAAACTATAACACTTATGGCAATTTTCTCTTTCATGTATGTTATGGTCGCTTCCTCCTCTTTCATTCCAACGGGAGCGCTCATAACTGCGCATGAAGATATTTGGATAAATTTAACGTTAAATTCCATTTCGCTGATCATTCGGTTTTCACTCTTCTTCGTTTTGGCGCCGCTTTATGGTGTTATCGGTGTAGCGCTCAGTGACGCAGTGTCGCTAACATTTTTGCACGTTTCAACCCTTATTGTAGCTTCAATCCGCTACAAAGTAAGCGTGCCGATAAACCAGCACCTTGTTTCCATATTTGGTATGCTGCTGCTTGGAATATATTATGTTTGGAAACCGAGCATTCATATGTTGGCAATCGCAGAGCCATTTGTGTTAACTGTTGTCTATTTTATTATCCTTTCGCAGCTGCGTATCATTAAAAAGAGCGATCTTTCTCAGCTAACCCGCCGACTGGAATCTCTTCGTTTCCTAAGAAAATTCCTGCCGCGCCAAGAAGTTCAGAAATAACATATTTTCATAACACAAAGGAACCGTTCTATGGCAAATTCACACCTTATCGCAGAAGATCTTATCTCGCTTGGAGAAAACATTGAAATCGATCCTAATGTTATTTTGGGATATTTAACCGGCCGAAAAATTAAAGATTATACCCTTACGATAGGATCGGGCGCGCATTTCCGCGCAGGAACTGTTATTTATGGCGGTGTACAGATTGGAAATGATTTTCAAACCGGGCATAATGTTGTTGTGCGTGAGCAAAACAGCATCGGCAATCACGTCCAAATTTGGAATAATACTACTATCGATTATGGCTGTGTTATCGGCAATAATGTGAAGATACACACAAATTGCTATATTGCCCAATTTACGGTTATTGAAGATGACGCCTTCCTTGCCCCCGGTGTAACCATTGCTAACGACTTTCATCCCAATTGCGCATTTTCTGCAGAATGCATGAAAGGGCCGACAATTAAACGCGGCGCGCAAATAGGAGTAAATGTTACCCTTACTCCATATGTAACTATCGGTGAATATTCGTTAATCGGTTCTGGCGCTGTGGTTACTGCCGATGTTCCGCCATATTCTTTAGTTGTGGGAAATCCCGGAAAAGTGATTAAGCAAACTACCGAAATAACCTGCAAAACTGGCATTGCGCCGGACGGTAAATCATATCATCCCTACTCATTACGTGAAGATCTGCAAAAATAAGAAGCCGCAAATGAACACAGCATAGAAAGCCAAGATGACGCTATCGGCCAACTTGGCTTTCTGTATTTCATATTCTTGTAGATTGACTGACTCTCAAGGAATAAGCGCCAACGTAAAACAGGTGGTTCATATAGGGTGACAGCATCTTTTTTTGAATCCCTGCCGATCTACAAACAATCTGCATATAGTACCTAAATTTACCTATATCCTTTCCTATTGCCGCAAAAAATAACTTGCGCTACAATAGGTGTTGCAGAGAAGCATCACTTTATATAGGAAACATAAGACATGGCAGCATCAACGGACTCTATTAAAAAATTCGTATCCGAATTTGAAACACTTCGCCGACAGCGCATACTGACATTTATTATTCCATTTGCGCTGGCAATAATTGGTATTGCTGTTATCGGCGGGATCTTCACTATTATTCAGGGCAAAGCCCAAAATGGCGTTACAGTTTCGGTCTCACTTTCCGTCATCTTAATGATATGCATGGCTATTAGTTATTATCTGTTGGCGCAAAAACACATCACAGCTGCGTCACTCATTTTTACGATTAGCGCAATCACAGTTATCACCGGACTTATCGTCGATTTTTGCATCGTTCAAAGCCTTACCGCGCAAAGTTTAGTGCAGCTATCATCACTGGATATTATTATCATTCTTGCCGGAACAATTGCCGGAGAAAATCTGATCCTTATATCGGCGGCAATAGAAATGATCACTATTGCGCTTATTGCGCTGTTTGTGCCGCAAAACGGCATTTTTACAACACCGCAAGATCGCGCATTGGTGTTAATTGGAATTTTAACCTACCACGGAGCCATTGCGCTGCTGATGTATATACTTTCTCGTTCTCAGCGGCAAACACTTACAACATTAGGCGAAACAAATAATGAACTGGTAAAGACTCAGCAAGTCGATCAATTGAAAGATCAATTCATTACGCAAGTAAACCACGAACTGCGTACTCCAATTATGAGTTTACAAGGGTATGTAGATTTGTTATATGAGCTTGATGACTCGCTTAGTTATATGGATCGGAAAGATATGCTGCAAAAAGCGCGAAAATCAGGCGAAACACTCATTCAATTTGTCAACGACCTGCTGGATACCCGCAGAGTCGATCAGGATAGCGTTTTTGAATCGGTGTATACTCCTGTACGTCCTGCCATTAATGACGCTATCTCCCTCATCGATCCACGCGAAACCAAACAGCAAATTCGGCCGATTACGGTAGATGCGCCGGAAACTATCGCTGTTTTGGGGGATCCCTTCCGTCTCAGGCAAATTTTGGCAAACTTAGTTACCAACGCCATGAAATATTCCAGTCAAGGTTCTCCAATTGAAATACACGCGCGCGCCTACGGCGCTATGGCAGAAATAACCGTTCGTGATTTTGGGCTGGGTATACCACCCGAACAAGCAGGATTACTGTTCAACCGCTTTGTCCGCTTAGAGCGCGATCTGAATTCTCCCATACGCGGCACCGGGGTTGGACTCTACCTTTGCCGGCGATACGCCGAAGCAATGGGCGGATCCATCACCGTAGAAAGCTCCGGTGAACCCGGCAAAGGATCCCGTTTTATCGTGCTTTTACCATTAGCCTACCCACAAGCAGTATCGGCAGGGTTAACACCGACTACAAAACTCGGAAGGAATAATCAGCGTATATGAACAACGCACGGCAGCTCACAGTATTAGTAGTTGAAGATCAGGAAGATCTAAGAAATTTGCTGGTTGCAACACTCACCCGGTTAGGACATTTCCGGGTCAATAGCGCAGAAGATGGCGTATATGGCTTAGAATCGGTTTTTATCGATGCTCCAGACTGTATAATAGCGGATGTTTTAATGCCGCGGCTAAACGGATTTCAGTTTGTGCAAGCGTTGCGAGGAGACCCAAGCACCGCGCATATTCCTATTATTATGCTTACCGCGCTGGCGCAGCAAGAAAATCAATTTCGCGGCATGGCGTTTGGGGCCGACTATTATATCTTAAAACCGGCCCGGCCCTTAGAATTGGTTCAGGTAGTGCGTGAAGCGCTGCACATTTCCGAAACCGATCGCGCAGCGCGTATGAAACGACTGGCTGACAGCTTTTAATGAGCCGCCAATGTTTCAGTCGATTCTAAATACGCCTTCATTTTGCTTAACATTTCAAAGTGCGCAGTCTTCGCCTGATTGCGCACATATCTTTGAAAAATTGCCGGAGCCTGTATCTCACAATTTTCAATAAGAGAGGTTTCATCTCCATTTTGAGTTAAAATATACTGTGAAATAAGGTGTACATTCAACGATTGAAACGCCTCGGTATAAATCTGGCCGTTGGTGTCTAAGGTTGATGTAGCCAAATATTTAAACTTCAGCCGTATTGGCCCCATATATGTAATATCGGTAATTTCAAATCTGCGCCTAGTACTGCCAAACTGAGATGTATCTGACGGCAGCTCCTCCGATTTCACGACAAGCGGATGATATTTATCAATATTGGTAAAATCCATCAGCATAGCCTGTACTTTTGCCAAAGGAACATAAAAAATAAATGATTGCGAAAATTGCGCTTTTGCCATGATATACAAAACTCCTAAACATAATATGCGTAATGGAAGGAAACAAACATACGGTATATTTAGTATATCTGTTTTTTCGGCGGAGTGGTTGAACTGCGAACAATAATATGCGGCTTTAATAACATAGCTGATTTTTCTACATGAACCAACTCTGGATTCTCAATTTTAGCAAGCAATGTTTGAATGATCAATTTTGCCAACTGTCGCCGCGGTGTGCGAATGGTTGTTAACGGCGGATAAGAATGTTCCGCAAGCAGAATATCATCAACCCCTATTACAGAAATATCATTAGGGATAGCAAGTCCTGCTTGATGAATCGCTTCCATCGCGCCAATAGCCATCGCGTCGTTTGCGGCAAATATCGCTGTAGGAACAGGGTTTATTTGCAGTAATTTCTGCGCAGCGGCAAATCCGCTTGTATATGATGAATCGCCTGATACAATATAGTCCGGAACTATTTCTACTTGCGCTTTCTGCATAGCGTCTTTAAAGCCGCCAAAACGGGTATGCTGAATCGGCTCTTCTAAAATAATCGCTATTCGGCTATGGCCAAGATTGAGCAAATGTTTTGTTGCTTGTATGCCTGCGTCATAAAAATCAATATCAAAACAAGGAATATTTTCCATCTGCGGATCATTTTCCCAAACACTTAATACAAGCGGCTTTGAAGTTTGTTGCATTGATTGTATAAGGTCTGGATTAGCAGCGCCGCCCATAATTAAAAAGCCATCAACCCAGCGGCTGGAAAACCTATCGAGTAAATGCGCGCATACTTTAGGATTGCCATGAGACATTGCCAATAAGATATGGTAATCTTTCGCGCCGGCAATATGTTCAACCTCATTGATAATTTCCGCATAATACGGATTAGTTATTTCCGGAACAATTGCCGCAATGGTAAATGTTTTGCCCTGCGCCAGACCTCTGGCCAGCAAATTGGGCTTATAACCCAAATCTTCAACGGCTTGCAGCACACGCGCACGTGTTTCATTCTTTACCTGCGCTTTTCCGGAAAGAACATATGAAACAGTGGCTGCAGTAACGCCAGCGCGTTGCGCAACATCTGATAAAGTCGCCATAAATTGCAATAACCTAAATTGTTTCTGAATTTGCAGAACATGCAGCCTCTATAGTATCAGTGTAGCATATTTTCAAGAAAACATAGGGTTTCCCTATTCAAATTTTCTTCGTTATTTTATACTGCCTGAAACAATACCTGCCCGCCAATATCGCTGCAAAAATAAAAATCCAATAATTAAGGGCAAAACCGAAACTAATGATCCCATAATAATATAGGAGTACAACATACTTTGTCCGGAAACACTCGTCGTTATTGCGTTCCAAGATTGCAAGCCCACGGTTAGGGGAAAGAGGTTTTGGTTACTGAGCATAACTAATGGCAGAAAATAGTTATTCCACACAGCGACAAATTGAAACAAAAAAATAGTGATCAAAGACGGGGTTAAAGCCGCCAATGCAATACGGAAAAATACTCTAAACTCCCCGGCTCCATCCACACGCGCGGCATCTAACATCTCATCGGGGATAGAAGATACAGAATATACCCTTGCAAGATAAACGCCAAATGGGCTGACAAAGCTTGGCAATAAAACAGCCCAATAAGTATTGGTAAGGCCGGCCTTTGCCATCA
>JAKAOI010000125.1 GCA_021812265.1 Chloroflexota bacterium
CGCCGTATTCAAAAGCAGCAAGAATATGATTATTGGGCCGGAATCAATGTGAAAGGGCCGAAAGAAAAAAACTGTTAATCTTTCAGATCTGTCTCACTATACATCAAACACCATCTTACATTATCTTGAAGATGGTGTTTTTTATTGAATGCGCCTATTTAGGCGTTATACACAGTAATATAGATGCCAACATCTTTTTATCATTTTCAGCATTCTATTCCGGCAACCACCAAATGTGGTAATGCGCGCAAGTTGTGCGGCGCAAAAAGTCATAGTCTCAGCAACAGAAACCATTGGATTTTTACAGGCGCTTATTTTTTATAAAGCAATAGCATACGCCACAGCTTACTGATAAAATTCTTATTAAGAAGGTTTCATTTATGTATCCGTTTCCCATGTATTCAGACACAGTTCCTTCAGTTACTGTAGAACAAATGATTATTGTTGACGATTTGATGATACAATATTACAAAATCAGTCTTATCCAAATGCTGGAAAATGCTGGCCGATGTCTTGCCATCACCGCAAATATGTTATTTTTACAGGGCAGCCCAGCCGGTAAAACAGTCGTTGTTTTGGCCGGCAACGGCGGCAACGGCGGCGGCGCTATAGCATGCGGGCGCCGGCTGCATAATTGGGGTGCGCATGTCATCCTTGGTCTGGCGCGGCCGGAATCGGAGCTAAAAAGCGCAACAATGCTGCAGATAGAAATCATCCACTCACTCGGCGTTCCTATCATTTCTGCGGAAGATCTGCCGCACATTGCTTCACCAGACCTCGTTATCGACGGAGTTATAGGCTACAGTTTAAATGGCGATCCCACCGGCGGAGCCGCATCGTTGATTCACTGGGCAAATAATCAACCAGCGCCAGTTCTAGCGCTGGATATTCCATCCGGCGTCGACGGCTCTGACGGTATACCACACGGAATCGCCGTGCGATCCACGGCAACTGTAACTTTAGCGCTGCCTAAAAAGGGATTGTATGCCCCAGCAGCGCGCGCGTTTGTGGGAGATCTCTATCTGGCGGATATCAGCGCGCCGCCGGAACTATATACTCATCCATCATTAGGTTTAATCATACCCGCAGACCTTTTTGCGCAATCTGACATTGTGCGGCTGCGCTACCCAAACAGCGACTAAAAACACCGCAAATACCACAATTCTCATTGTTTGAACTGCTTGCTCAAGATGAATACGCCCATTGCAAAAGCGCTTCGGTGTCTTGGAAGCGCGCGTCATAAACAGGCTCTCCCAACACCACTACAATATATTCTAGGCCATTATGCATTGCCGCAGAGGTAAAGCAATAACCGGCGTTACCAGTAAAACCTGTTTTACCGCCAATAACATCCAATGTGGCGTTTGCCTTGCCAAACGGAGTGGTAGAATCAAGAAATTTATTGAGACTCTGCAGCATCAGCGATGGATGCGATCCGGTCGCCGGAATATAGTAAAATTCCGTCCCGACTATGCTTTGAAACAGCGGAAAAGACATAGCAAAAGCAGTTAAATGCGCCAAATCTTCGGCCGTAGTATAGTGATTGCTGGCGTCCAGCCCTGTAGTGTTTGAATAACTTGTATGAGAAAGCCCTAAAGCGGCGGCAAAACGGTTCATCAGTCGCACATAGGCCGCTTGCGATCCCATTAATCCATCTGCAATAGCTACCGCGGCGTCATCCCCGGATGGCAGCATCATTCCATAAAGCAGCTGCCGCAATGTATACACCTGTCCCGGCAAACAGCCCATACGGCTGGCGTCCAGCGGCAAAAGACTTACATCATTAGAAACAGTAATTGGCGTATCCAAACTGCCCGGGAAATCATAGATAGCCACCAACGCCGTCATAACTTTTGTTGTGCTGGCCATTGCCACTTCCTGATTAGCGTTATACGCATACTGAGGACCACTGCCGTTTGGTGTAAATAGAAAAGCGTTGGTTGCAGTAATTGCCGGCGGCAAAGCTATATTAAAATTCTTAAAAAGCTGGGTCATATCGACAGATTGACTGGTTGCCGTCGCCACAGCTGCGCTGGACAGAGCCGTTGGTGTATGAAATTTTTCGGCAAAAATTCCCATAAATATTGAGCCAACTAATGTAACAATAACTACCGAGCTAATAATAATCCGATTGCGAATAGAATTCATAAAATATTCCCGTGATATTACAATAAAACCATTATTGAGACTGACACACTAAATAGGGCGAAGAAGGCTCAGGATTGTTGCTTTGCTGCGCAGTAAGCCCCTGAAAATATGGTTTCCCCGATACCCCATTGCTGATAATTTGCGGAGGAGTAATGGCATAAATATTCCATTGAGTATTGCAGGTAGATGTATCCATTGTAGTAACCCACAGCGATTCATAAAATACCTGAAAAAGTGTTTTGGTCATTCCGTTGGTGTCATACCATTGCCAAAAATGCTGGTTGGGATAGGCGCGCATATACAGTTCTAATATTTGCGTTTGTATTTGCGCGCTCAGCTGTGTTACCGATTTGCTGGAGCGCAGCGGCTGGGTAATCAGATCTATTTCGCCGGCTTGGTATGTAGTGACAGTAATAAGAGCATTGGGGTATAACGTATGAATTTCCTGAAACGCTTGAACAGGCGTTAGCGAAGCCACTGCAACAGGCTCGCCAAAATGAAACAGCGACGGCGGCACATTTGCTTTATTGGCAATAAAATACCCCGCAGCCATAAATATCACCGCAGCCAATACACCCGAAAGCGCCGTAACTATCCTACGAGCGCCGGTTCGCGGAGCAGCAAATGCGGCGGCGGATACTGTTCTGCTATTGCCGCTGCGCACAGCGGTTGGGGCGCTGCGCGCAGAAGATTTACGCGCCCCCGGCTTTACATTTGATGGATAATATGGCGAGTTACTCATAGCCTTCACTCCGCAGGTAATTGAATAACAACAAAACGATCCCAGCCTGCGTAATCTTTGCCGCAAGTAATTGCGGCGCGCGGAAATATACGCAGCGCAAACTCCGAGATCCGATCTTGCTGGTCAAACCCATGTTCCAGCGCAATTATGCCGCCGGATTTTAATTTTGCTTTGGCCATTTCCAAAAGACTGAAAATATGTCGCAAACCGTGATCTTCACTGAACAACGCCATATGCGGCTCATATTTTACAACATTCGGCTGCGCGCCATGAGCGGCGGGATCCGTATCAATATACGGTAAGTTTGCGATGATAAGATCAACAGGAACCGGAACAGGTTCCAGCAGATTTCCCTGCAACAAAGTAACACGATCGCTCATATGCGCGCGGTCGCAGTTGCTCTGCGCCAAGGTCAGCGCATCCTGTGAAATATCTACAGCAAATATTCTGCCGATGCGCGGCGCTAACGTCAGCAGAGCAAGAGCAATGGCGCCGCTGCCAGTTCCGATATCTGCCGCCAAAATATCCGGAACAGCGCCATCCGGAATATCATCCTCATCCGGCAAAACACCAAAACGGCTTTCCAAAGCGCGCGAAGCAGCTTCAACCAACAGTTCGGTTTCCGGCCGTGGAATAAGCGCGCGAGGATCAACTGAAATCTCAAGACCCATAAACCATTTTTTCCCGGTTATATAGGCCGTCGGCTCACCCTGTGCGCGACGCTGAATAAGATCATGATAACGTATTATGTCCGATTCCGCAAGCGCGCGTTCCGGATACGCCATTAAAACAGATCGCGGAACATCCAAGACAAACGCCAGAAGCACATGCGCGTCTAGTTTGGGAGTTTCGCAGCCGGATGCGGCAAGTAGTCGGATACCCCAAGCTGCTTGCCCTCCCCAAGTATGTTCCTCTGCATTTTTTTCAGGCATTACTTCCCATCCTCATTCGCGTGGGCAGATTGCGCGCCATTGCGATATCCTTCGCGCAATTCATGCACTAATTTGGCGCGCTTAGCATAGAGCCGTTTATGCGCGCGCGGTTCGGCGCGAGTTACAGCATAGGCGGCAAGCAGGGGAAAACTAACAGTGGAATCACCATATACCACTATTGAATCGGGCAATTGATCGGGTTTAATCTTTCCCCAAGAAACTGCTTCTGAAGGAGTAGCGCCGGAAAGACCTCCCCAATGCGGAGCGTCTGCAGTCATTTGAATAAAGTAATCATGGCCGCCTTTATTAATACCTAAAACTTCCCAAAGCTGCGGCTGTGTTTGCAGATAGAAGTTTTTGGGTGAGCCGCCGCCAATAATCAACACGCCGTTTTGTGGGGCGTCCTGCACAATAGCGGTTGTTTCATGCACATCAAAAAGGGGATCGATGGTCAGCGCGCCGCCATCCAGCTGATGACGCGCTAAATTCATACCAATGGAAGAATCACCCGGTGAGGAAGTGTAAATCGGAACATCATATTTAGCCGCCTGCGCCAAAACAGAGTATTCAGGCTGCGCGCCCGTTTCCAGCAGTTTTTGACCGATAAGATAGTGCAGCTCGGCGGTAGACATGGAACGCTGCGGAAAGCTCTTAAAAATCTCCCTCAGCCACGTGTCTGTATCCAACAATGTTTGGTCCGGAAATAATATATCATAGATACGAATCACACCCGCTTCCTGCAAAGCAACATCAGAAACATCGAACCTGCCGCGGCGCAAAGTCATAGCAAGCGCATGATGAATATCGTGGTACATATTGGCGCCGGTGCTTACAATAACATCTACCGCGCCGCGCTCAATCAGGGTAATAATAGCGCCGCCAATGCCGGCAGGAGTCATAGCTCCGGCGACGGTCAGCGCTACAGTAACATTATTTTCCGGATTCAGCATTTTTGTTGCGTACAGTCTGCAGGCTTCGTTCAATCGGCCGGCGTTATACGCCTGAAACGCAGTGTCAATCAGATCGGCGGCCGAAACGCCCGGAGAAATTTTACCGGGAATAATCGGCGCGCCTTGCAAATAATCATCCATTGTAGGAGCATTCGGCTCAGAATGAATATTTTGGCTGTTATCACGATCGCCGTCAGTATGATTATGTCTATGCGGCATGGACAGTTGTCTCCATATATGCGAAATTGAAAGTAAAATACTTGCTGCTTTTACTGTAGCACATTTTTTATACCATATTTATTGCTAATTGGGAGTACATAATCAATGACTGATTTCTTCATAGCCGGCGTTGTTGGCGGCGGAGCCATGGGATCCGGCATAGCGTATGAAATTGCGCGGTCTACCGCTTGTTCGGTAATTGTGCGTGATGTAGATGAAGCAGCGCTGGCAAAGGCGCGCAGCAATATTGATAAAATGATCGATCGGCAGCGGGATAAAGGCCAAATTTCTGCAGAAGCCGCGGAAGAACAGCGCGCGCGCATCCGATACAGCTCCGAATGGGAGGTTTTTGCCGAAGCAGATATCGTGATCGAAGCCGCATTTGAAGATATGGCGGTAAAACGCGGCATTTTTACAAAGTTGGATGCAGTATGCAAACCCACAGCCATCCTTGCCAGCAACACCTCCGGCCTATCCATCACGGAAATCGCCTCAGTGTGCGCGCGCCCGGAACGAGTAATAGGGCTGCATTTTTTTAATCCGGTTCCGGCAATGAAATTGGTAGAAGTAATTACCGCATATCAAACAGATTCCGCAACAGCGCAAAAATCCTTGGAATTTTGTCATGCGCTTGGAAAAGAAACAGCCAAAGCGAAAGATTATCCCGGATTTATAACTACCCGCATCGGCATGGCAATGCTGGCTGAAGCCGCAAGATGCTTAGATGAAGGCGTAGGCACAGTGGAAGATATTGATGTGGCAATTCGCTTAGGCTACAACTTTCCCATGGGACCATTTGAACTGGCCGACCTTGTAGGCATAGACGTGCTGCTGCATATTCTGGAAAATAACACTGTTTTGCTGGGCGAACGCTTTATACCCACGCCCCTGCTGCGGCAAATGACGGCCGCGGGCAAGCTCGGACGTAAAACAGGCGAAGGCTTTTATAAATATGAAAATGGCAAAAAGATTGCCAAATAAAAGTTAGCGGCAGGCAAAGCCCAAACGACACAAAAAATGACGGTTATCCAAGATAGCCGTCATTTTAGCAGAATATGTTATTATGCCGCAGCTAAGTGCGCGCGCACCACATGCAGCAGCGAATTGACGCTGACAGGTTTACGCAGCAACACACCTTCATCAATTCCGTGAGTATGCAGATCGTAGTTTGTTGCGCCGGAAATAAACAGCACAGGCTTATTGCGAGTGGACGATTTTTTACGCATATATTTAAACACTGCAGCGCCATCAATATCCGGTAAGGAAATATCCAGCAGTACAAGATCCGGCGCATGGGCGTCAATAGCTCTCATAGCGTCTGACCCGGTAGAAAGCACGGTAATATTCCATGAAGAATCGCCTTCAAGTTCTAAAACCTCGCGCAGCATAGAAGCAGACGCAGGATCATCTTCAATAATATAGATTGATTTATATACGGTTTGTAATCGTCTCATGAATACCTCAATTTGTTATGAACATGAATCATTTCAATTGTATTGTACCAAACGAGACCGGCGGGGCTTATAGCCGCGAAACCTGCTTACGCCTGAAATAACAGCCGCTTTTACTCCATTTTTCCTATACAAGATAATTAGGTAGAAAGTACCCATCAACGGCCCGCTTCTTGCTTTATGGTAGTTATACCTGCCAAACCGGCGGCGGCCACATATTCGGGTCAGAAATCTTGGGCAGATATGTATACTGAATATACAAGGAAGGAAACGGGATTGCCGCTTAAAGCGCAAAGAGCTTTCAGCGGGCAGCTTTCCTGTCGGCAAACTACGTTTATGGTATTGGAACTACAGGATTG
>JAKAOI010000126.1 GCA_021812265.1 Chloroflexota bacterium
AGCGCCAACAGCTGGAACATTATAGGGTGATGGTGAGCCAAGATTGTACATCATCATAATATCTGAGTAGCCGGTATTATGAAAGTCACCTGCCACAAGTTTAATCTGATTCCAATTAAAACCACTTAAAGACGTGACTTGATATTTGTAACTTATGCCAGAATTAGAAAACTGCCATTCATAAAACCCCACTCCAGAGCTGCCAAAGTTATACATAGCTTCAACATCGGCATAACCGGTATGATGAAAATCTCCTGCCACAAGTTTGACTTGATTCCAATCAAAGCTGCCAAGACCCAAAGAAGACCAAATTCGGCCTTTATATACAAGACCAGAACTAGATCCTAACCATTCATACATTCCTACGGCCGGAACGTTATATGGCGCAGGAGAGCCAAGATTATACATAGCAATAACATCGGCATGACCATCTCCATTAAAATCACCTACAACCCACTTGGCGTTTGCCCAATCAAAGCCACCTTGTCCCAATGATGACCAGTTTTGATATTGATAGGAAACTCCGGAGCTAGCGCCATTCCAAATATAGGCTGCTGTAGCAGGCACATTATATGGCGCAGGAGAACCGAGATTGTACATCGCCAAAACATCTGCCTTACCGTCACCATTTATGTCATGAAGAACGTTAGATGTGGAGCCATTATGAAGCCAACCAATAGCATTGTTTACATTCCAATTTGTTACCGAAGCAGAACTGAGCATGGCATTGTTTTGATCAATAGTGTAAACAGTGCCGTTCCCACTTGCATCAACGCTAGAAGATGTTACGATGTCTGTATGACCATACAGATCAGCAGAGCCATAACTGACAATATCTCCTGGTTGAGGCGCTATTCCTTGAGTTCCATTGTATATCTTTTGGAATATGTTTCCTGACGCTGAAGTATTGTAGTTAAAGTAATCATATGGCGTCGCAGTACCATTTACATAGTAATTAGAGTTATCATATCCCGAGAAAACATCACGTCCATTAGCTGGATATGGCTTAATGCCATAAGCAAGATATAAATAACGCATACTTAGTTCGACACATTCAAATTCATTTTCTCCAAACGCCCCTGAAAAAAAATGGGTTACTGTGTCATATCCACCTTGATACGCAGCACCAGGTCCACAAGCATCAAGTCCATTCCAAGATGCATACAACGATGCGTCTGAATGGTTATTCACATCACAATTTCCATTCCACCATGAAGGATAAGGTACTGTTGCAACACTCGCGGTGTGTAAATGAACTGGTGTCACTGTTGTTGAATTATTTGCGCTTGCAAGAGCAGATTTATTATTGAGTGTTGCACTGGTTATAATTATTGTTCCAAGTTGATTTTGCAGATTAGATACATTTAAACCATTTTGTTGTTCTTGAATTGTATGAATAATCCAAAGACGATTTCCTGCTTCAGTAACCCAATCAGTTATTACTACGGGAGTACTGATATTACTATAAAGCGCAAGTGAAAATTGATACATAGCCCCACTGACCGATTTTCCAAACAATTCAGCAACAGGGCTTGTATTAGCAACTATTTTTGCGCCTTGTTCCAAACGGTTTTTTTGAATCTCTGCCGAAACACTTGCAGCGCTTCCAGCTCGTACTGTACCTGACAACTCATTGGGGGCACTATACCCGTATGGTATTGCTTCAATAGAGAAGTACTCATAAGGATGATATTGAGAAATAATTGCAGAAGAGCTTTGTTTGTCTAGTTCAAACTGCTCCCCTGCAATAAAATTGGATTGAAGAGTTATTGTAACATTATCAACCGTGGTTTGACGACTGAGAATACTTACTGGGCTAGGACTTCGAAAAGAGAAGTTTGATAAAAATAACCCTACCAACAGCAGTATGACGGTAACGCTAAAATAACTTTTTGTTTTTCCCATTATACGTAAAAATCTCCTTGAACAAAAATCAGCAACCTAAATGGCTGCTGTATATTTACATTAATCCATTTAGATGAAATTGTCAATTTCCATATTTTATACAAATATTCAGACTTGGGCTAAAAGAGAGGAGGGGATGAAGTTCGTCAAATTGCTGCATTATATTCGATTTTAGAAAAAAAGCAGAGCTTGTCAATAAAGGTAAAAATCACACATCACTCTGTACACCTATTCAATTAATCCGCCGCACAAAACCTCACTCGAATCAGGTCCACCATATACCACTGCGGCCTGACCCGGGGTGATAGATCTGGCAGGCTGCAGCAAATGCACCGCGGCGCGGTTCTGCGGCAGAGGATGAATAACCGCCGGCATTTCCGGCGCTTTGTAGCGAATTTTAACGAAGCCTGTAAACGTATCGGCAAAAACACTGCCCCGCGGAAAATTTACATCATGCATCACAAAATCAGATTTTTCCAGCGCGCTGGCCGGCCCAACAATAATTGCGTTGCGATCCGCTTCAATTGCAAGAACATGCATTGGCTCCGCCGTAGTTATCCCCAAACCTTTCCGCTGTCCAACTGTATAAAATGCAAGGCCGGTATGTTCACCCAAATATTTGCCATCGGTTGTGTAGATCGGTCCCGGTAATTGTCCGGGGATTGGCTCCGCGGCGGTTTCTTTTTCTTGCTCCGCGCGCAGATGCGCATATCGTTTCACGAATCCGCGATAATCATTTTGCGCAACAAAACAAATTTCCTGGCTTTCAGGTTTGCGCGCAACCGCAAGCCCATATTTTTCTGCCAGCAAGCGAACCTCTGGCTTGGTAAGCTCACCCAACGGAAAGAGCGCATGCCGCAATTGTTCCTGTGTGAGCGTATGCAACACATACGATTGATCTTTTAAAGAATCTGCGCCTTTGCGTAAACGCCGTTCACCGGTTTGGGGATCGGTATCCACTCGCACATAGTGCCCTGTGGCAAGATATTCTGCGCCAAGCGACTGCGCGTGTCCCAACAGCTCAGTAAAACGGATATAGCGATTGCAGCGCAAACAAGGATTTGGTGTGCGGCCGGCGGTATATTCATCATAAAAAAAATCAACAATAGTTTCGCGGAATTTTTCCGCAACATTCAGCAAATAAAAGGGTATATCTAGTTTTTGCGCAACCCTTTTAGCGTCGTACACCGACTCTAAAGAACAGCACTTATTCTCTGAAACCCGCGCTACACCATCATCTTGCTCCGCCGCAGGCTCAGACCAAAGCCGGAGCATAATTCCAATTACATCATGCCCTTGCTCTTTCAGCAGCGCGGCAGCCACGGAGCTATCTACACCACCACTCATAGCAATAACTACCCGAGACACATCAACCCTAACCTTCCTGAAACAGTTTGTTTATTAACTTAGCTCTATGTCCTTCAAACATTTCGCGATATTGATCGGTCCGTATATCCGCAGTCCACATAATATATGCGTCTTCATTATTATCGCTGTAATAATGCGGCCTTGTACTTACCGCAACAAACCCATATTTGCGATATAAATTTTGCGCAACAAAATTAGAAACGCGCACTTCAAGAGTTAATCTAAATCCGCCGATTTTCAGCGATGTGTCGATTAAATGAATGAGCATTAACTCTCCCAAGCCTTTGCCTTGCCAATCGGGATGGGCAGCAATAGTGGTAATGTGAGATTCATCCACCATCAGCCACAGTCCCGCATACGCAACAATAGAATCGACTTTGGGATTGTACGCCGCGTTTTTAGGCGCAAAGAATGAAAATAATTTTTGAGTTTTTTTGTCACCACCATTTTTAGCGGTTGTTAACTGATTTTCATATCGTATATCACGCATCACAAAATAATACGCCCATTGATTTTCCTGAAGTTCACGCCGATATGCGCTTTGCGGCCATTGCGAGGTAGGATACGCCAGTTTTTCAATTTCAATAACTCGGGGAATATCATTCATGGTCATTGATTCGATACTATAACGCATTATGGCTTTTCCTCCCGCTATGGTTCAACAATCTTTCTGCTATGCCTGTTCAGGCAGTGGATGCTTTACACTTACGGTAATATTTGCCGGGCGGACATAAACCGGCTCTAATGTAAATGTTTCATCAGAATACTCCCCGGCAAGCGTTCGCGCGGCAAGAGCGGCTGCTCCGGCAGCGCGGTTTATCGGGGCGCAAAATTCCGCTTGAATTTGCTGTTCAGTCAGCGCACGGCGCAATATATCTTTCTGCAAATCTGCAATTTGTCCGTACACATATATAGCGCCATACGCTTTTGCTGCCGCGGCAATTATTTCCGGAGCAGCTGTTGCAACGCCACTTCGGCCACTGGGGCCAAATCGTTGATATAACGGCGCGTATTGCGTGGCTGCGCTATTTAAACCGGCTTTGTCCCGTGCGTTTGTATATATATAATATAGTTCATTTCTGCCAGCGTCCATCACAGAAAGAACAGATGTTTCTCCGGATTTTTCCGAATCAAACCATGGAACCATTGCGTCCAGTGAAATGATTCCTAATAATGGAACACTCAACAGAAACGCCAAAGTTTTTGCCACAGTAACCCCAACCCGCAATCCATTGAAAGATCCTGGCCCGGCCACAACGCAAATAGCGGAAATATCATTCAGGGTACATCCCGCTTGCTGTAAAAAATGCTCCATAGCGCCAAAAATCTGCACACTATGCTGCTGCCCTATTTCCCATTCATAAGCGGCGATACATTGATTCTGTCGCTCATCAAACAGCGCTAAACCGGCGGTGTTCGTTGCGGTGTCGATAGAAAACAGCATTTACCGAATTGCTCCTTTTAATTTTTGCGCGTATGCAGTGCTTTTGGGGCCGCTGGCGTGTAAACACGCCATGCGTTCTTGAGGAAGTGTTTGCTCAATACGAATCCACAACCAATCATCTCCCCAAATATCCGGTGTTCGTTCTGCCCACTCAATAACACAAACACCCTGACCAGAAAAATAGTCATCAAATCCAAGCGACCAAACTTCAGCTTGATCGTCTACCCGATAAAAATCAAAATGATACAGCGGTATTCTGCCTGTGGTATGCTCTTTTAACAGTGTAAACGTGGGGCTGTTAATAACTCCGCTTGACTGCAGTCCTTTTGCTATTCCCTGTGTCAGTGTTGTTTTTCCGCTGCCGAGGGGTCCGGTAAGCAAGATAATCGAACCCGGTTCAAGCATTTTGCCAAGTTTTTCACCTAAATTGCGCATGCGCGCCGGTGACGCAATGCGCAGGCAGATGGTGTCTTCAGCTTCAGTCATAAACAATGCGCCGCCCTCATTGCGCGGTTTTTAAGAATGAATGCCCGCAATTGACTGAATCATCGATTGGCAGATGAGCAATCCATCAACCCCACCAAGCTCAGGTTCACAACAGCGCTCTGGGTGCGGCATCAGAGCAATAACGCTGCCCGATTCATTGATAACACCGGCAATATTATTTTTGGATCCATTGGGATTTGCTTCGGGGGTAACGGCGCCATTGGCGTCACAATAGCGAAACACTACACCGCCGCGATCTTCCAGCGCCTGTAAATCAGTGTCATCGCAGAAGTACAGACCTTCACCGTGCGAAATTGGAATCCGCAGAATTTGGCCTTTTCGGCATTGCGATGTAAAAGGAGTATCTGTGCGTTCAACACGGATATACGTCCACTCGCATAAAAATGAAGAGCAGGCATTGCGCAACAACGCGCCCGGCAGCAAGCCGGCTTCGGTTAAAATCTGAAAACCATTGCAGCTTCCTAAAACCAAACCGCCCTTTTCGGCAAACGCACGCACACTTTTCATAATTGGAGAAAAGCGAGCTATTGCGCCGGTGCGAAGATAGTCACCATGGGCAAACCCACCCGGCACAATAATAACATCACAATTTTGCAGATCGGTATCATCGTGCCATAAATAAACCACTTCCTGCCCAGAAACATAGCCTAACGCATGCCCCCAGTCGCGATCGCTCCAAGTTCCAGGAAACACCAAAACGCCGAATTTCATAAAACACAACCCTTACATTGCGCGTCAATCTTATACTAATAAGTATAACCTCAGAGCAGTGTGGATCGCAAGGCGAACAATGCGCGCACCGGCTACAGCATTTGCACATCACCCCACGTAATGGAAACCAGTTCATTGTTATCCGTCCGCACAAGCAAAGAGCCATCTTCGGCGGTATCTTCTGCCACACCGGCAATTACAGCGCGCCCAGTTTGCACGCTGACACGTTTTCCCAGTGTATGCAGTCGCGCTTTCCAATTTTGCAAAACTGTATCATACACCGACGCTGCCGCTTCAATGCGATCCCGATAGTCACCGATATATGCGGCGACAGCGCAAATAATATCCTCGCGGGAGAATGAAAATTGATACATTTCCTGAAGTGTCGCCGCCTTTTCGGCAATTTCGGGCCATTGCGCAAATGTTCCGAAAATATTCACGCCTATGCCAATAATCGCTTGCATTTCGGCAGTATTTTGCGCCCACGAAGACTCAATTAAAATTCCGGCAACTTTTTTATGCTGAACCAAAATATCATTCGGCCATTTTATTGCAATATCTTCTGCGGGAACACCGGCGTTCATCAGCGCGCTGCATACTGCGCTGGCGCATATCATAACCAACGCGGCAGGATTTGCCGAGAATCGGCACGCTAAAGACATCAAAATCTGCGCGCGCGGCATAGTTATCCACGATTTCCCTTGTCTGCCCCGACCCTCCGGCTGCGCGTCAGTCAGCACGAGCAAACCATCGGCAAAATAATTGCGAGAAAGCTCTATGCATAACGAGTTAGTAGACGCAATAGC
>JAKAOI010000127.1 GCA_021812265.1 Chloroflexota bacterium
CGATCTTACCAGCACGTTTCCTTCTAATGGTGTGACCGAATATGATGTTCTCGAAGCGTTAAACTGGGAAGCTTCCGGCCATAATGTGAGCGATTGGCAGAACTATTTTTACACGATCACTTGGTTGAACCCAACATCTGTAACTGCAGACACATTAAATCATGATGTTGTTGCCGATGTGGGAGTTTCTCATGTTCCGGTAGTGGCTGAAGTTAACGCAACGCTGCTGAAAAATTGGGCAGGCGCTAGCGGCCTCATCAAACACCAGATTGCGATCATCGGCTACGATAATGTGAACAAAACATATACCTATGTGGATACTTGCGCACATTTCACAGGGTGTAATGGCTACGACGCTCCGGATAACATTCAAAATGCTCACATCATTCCACAAGCGCAAATGTGGCAGGCAATAGCAGCTGTTCCTGTCAATACCAGCCCGCTTCCGCAATATGGTGATGGCGGCTGGGTGTGGTAGTTCCTTGGTTCAGTTTTTAATGGATTTATGAACCTTACCTAGCGCATACACAGGTATCTCGTCCGGCTATTATCAAATCAGTTTGCCAAACAAGATATCTGTGTAGTTTTATTTATTTTTAAATCGATTATGTACAAAAAAGAAAGGGTTTCTATGCAAAAAGATGCATCTATACTATCGCAATCACTGAAACATGCGCTGTTCCTGTTCCTCTGCTTGATGTGTGTCGGCTTTTCCGCTTGCTCCGGCGCACCTGTTGCCATCCACACAACTCCCGCACCGGCGCCAACGGCAACCCCTCACCCTACCGCGCCATTCCTCGTTTCCTCGCAATGGCAAGTGGCGTATATTGATAAAACAGGCACACTGCATGGCGTTACCCTCGATGGCAAACACGACCAAACAGGGTTGCAAATTCAAGACCCTGAGATTATTTCTCCAGCCTACAATAATCTTCAACTGCTTTGTAGTTCTCTCAGCCCGGATGGACATACCTTCAGCATGGATCTCAGCCAATTTATGACCATCGATATTCACGGTGCTACCCCTGTTCGATATGCGCCGTTACAGTTTTTGGCATATGAATCGTATTGGTCACCACAAGGAGACAAAGAAGCTGTTGTCGGTGGTGATTATAATTTTTATATTATCAACACTCGTAATGGTACTCCTGTCCAAATTCCCTATGATAATCATACTCGTCGTTCAGAACTTCTTGGATGGATTGACGAAACACATCTTTTGCTAGGAAACCCGACACTGGCTCCAGGAAACACTGGGGATATCTTCTATACCTTGGAATCACTGGATATTACCACAGGAAAAATTACTGTGCTAGGAACACTCTCTCAGTAAGGCCAGCGCGTAGTGGCTGTTGTAGTCAGCCTGCCCTTCAATAAGGCGAACCTGACCTTGGGTATATTTGTCCATACTAAAGGATACTATGGAGTGTCCCTCATGCAGATATAGGAAAAATTGCGCTTTTCTTTCAAGCAAAAGCTCTAGAAAATTAAATTTTTTAACGAAAAACAAATGTCCCAAAGCGTCAAAAATCTCTCAAGATAACGCAAATTATTCATGGAATGCAAACACAGCTGCATAGGTTAACCTTAACAGGGGAAAACTAAAGCGCCGATGGGTTCAAACCATTAAACAAAGCCAGACGGCGCAGTTTGCGAGGTAAAATTTATTTGCAATTTTCCTGTAATTCTTTGAGCGCCAATTTATATTCAGCGGCAGTAATTTCACCTTTTTGATAGCGCAATTGCAAAATAGCCGCAGGATTTCGCCGCTGCCGTGTTGGGATAGAAACACGGTTTTTAAGCCGATTCATTGTTTGCAGAAACAAAAAACCGCTGAAACCAGTGAACAGCAGTATGCTGAAAAACAAAATCCAAAATAAAGCGGAACTAAACTGTGTCATCTTTCCGGCGCCTCTTTACGTATGATATTATTCGCACATGTGTATTATATCAAAAAACATGCCTATTATGCAGATCGGCGCATAGCGATAAAAAATACATCCTCAGTCGGAGGAAATAAAAAAAGCCGCGTGCTTGCCACGCAGCTTGAAAAAGTTATCAAAACGCCAAACGTTATTGTGTATGAAAGTAAGAAGCGCACTAAAAACCGTTTTGCCGGAATGTAGGTTTAATGTTTGTTGCAGCAAAATCACCTTTAATACGGCCGGTGTTCAGATCGAAACCAATTTCGCGAAATGTAAATAATTCATGCGCTTCAATCGAAGAATCATCCGCGCCAACCACTTCGGTAATAGAAATGATACGGCGAGAACCGTCCCGCAATCGCGCGCATTGCACAAGCACATCCACACCGGAAGCAATTTGTCTGCGAATAGCGTTGGGAGTAGCCGATCCTGCCGAAGCAGAGACTAAAGATTCCAGCCGATTCAGCGCGTCTTGAATAGAATGCGCTTGCAATGTTGTCATCGAGCCATTATGGCCGCAATGCAGCGCCTGAATAAATCCGAAAGCGTCTATAGGACGAAGTTCACCTAAAATAATACGCTGAGGGCTAAGCCGCAATGTGTTATAAATTAATTCGCCGGTGGTAATATAAGCGCCGGTGGAACCCGGAGGGCGCACCGAAGCAGCTTCGAAACGCGCGGCGTGCCGCTGCCTAAGCTGCAATTCTGCCAGCTCTTCAATAAGCACAATTCTGTCATTTTCATCAATAGTGTTGGCCAATGCGTTTAGTAAGGTGGTTTTACCGGAACCGGGTGAGCCAGAAATGATGATATTAATATTTTCCGCAACACATTCTTTTAAAAAATCTGCAATGTGCAGCGACATCATATCATTGCGCACCAGTTGTTCCAGCGCAAACATCCGCTTGATGGGACGGCGGATAGTGAGGGTTGGCCCAGAAACTGCGTTTGGCGGAATAACGACATTGATGCGCGATCCGTCGGCTAACTGGCCGTCAAAAATTGGATTTTGCCGCGAAAGTGTTCCACCGGACGGGACAATAAGTTTAAACAGCACATGCATAAGGTGTGATTCATCTAAAAAATGGACCGGAACTTCATATAAACTGCCGCCTTGTTCTACATACGTCATATGCGGGCCAATGACCATAATTTCACTGACCGAATCATCGCGCAGCAACGGCTCCAGCGGGCCGGCGCCGAGCACTTCATCAACAACCAAACTAATAATTTTTTCATTTTCAGCCACTTTTACAAATGAATCTTGCGTTAATTCATTTGGCGCAATTTGCATGGCTAGGTTTCTGATAATTTCGATTGTTTCCGGTGTGCGCTCAATCGGAATATCCAAATTTTGGCTGTGATAAAGCTCTTCAATTTGCATGGCGATATTTACAGCTTTGGCTATCTGTGCGTCTTCGGGGAATTGCAGCGGTGGGTTTTGCGATGTATTCATCGTTGGCCCTTGTTGCGGCGCCGAGCTTTCAAATGGATTCTGCGTGATATCAATATCTACTTCTTTTTGAAAAAATGTTACCGCTTCTTGATATCCGGGCGCTCCACTCGGCGGTGGAGGCTCAAAAACCAGAAAATCACTGTTTCCGGCGGCAGTATCATGTGTTGGGTTTTCTTCCCAATATCCTTGTTCTTGGGGATTCCGGCTTGGCCATGTGTCTATCGGTTCAGAATGAAACGACTGCTGCTCATCGTGAAACGATTGGTCTTTATGAAACGATTGATCTTTAGAGATATTTTCTATCGCATCGGGAACAGCGTCTCCAAAATTTTGTTTGCTGACCCAATCTTCTGTATGAAATGAAACATCTTGAGGTGGATATGATAAATGCAATGTTGGGCTAAGTGAATAACTAGGTATTTCTTCAGAAATTTGCGGTCCATGATCTTGCATATTTGGGTTATTTTGTATCGGATGGCGATGCATATCGCGGCCCCTTCTTTATACATTTCCTTACGTAGCGATGTGTTCGGGTGAATCCTTCATCCCGCTGAAAACACAATCACTCTCTGTTTCCATGATACACATGCTGAAAAATTTCCTCTAAAAAAGACCCGTTGGTATCTTCTATTGTCGCTAAAAGAAACTATTCTGCCAAAGTCGCATCAGCGCAACGCGCCTAGCCCTCCATTTTGCGCCTGCCGCGCGCCGCTTGGCGTTACGTGGTATTGATTTTTAAAATAATTCGGATTTTAGCAATTCAACCTGATCTTCAGAAAGCACATCAAACATAACTAAAAGCGAAGCCAAATCATAATCTTTACCGGCGGCGGATAGTTCTTGTTTTATCCTGCCAAGAGACGCGATCTCATCGGCGGTTACTAAATCTCTGCTAACCAGCAGCGCCGCCAATAATTGATCCGGCGTCAAAAATTTAAACAACATGGCCAAATCGGTTACAGAAAATTCCATGCCCACACTTTGCAGCGTCTGCTGAATAGCGCGGAGCGCATCTAATTTTTGTGGCGCCACAACAGCGCTATCCATTAAAAATGAGCTAAGCGCGCGATCGTTTATATGGTCACGAGGTTGTAGATCTTCACTGCGAATTACCGGTATGGGAGTTGTTTGACTTTCCATCCGTGGATCGTCCGGAGCAATCGCAGCGCCGTTATATCCGCGGTAAGCAAACCCGGGTTTGGGCTTTGGCGCCGGCGGTTCCCAAGCGTCATCAATTGATATTTGCTGAGCAGGTTGTGAACGCGGCGTGGCTTTTGGCTTGGGTTTTGGCGCAAACGCCTCAGCAAACAAATCTTGTGATTGCGACACATGTGCGTGCGGTGGCGGTTCTTTTGAACTGCGCCGCCTTTCGGAAAACTGTTCCGGTGGCAGTGATGAAACAATCGGTGGCGGCCCGCCGGATTTGGGATTTCGTTTAAAAGGATTTTCGCTGAGCGGCTGAGCAAACGGAGAAGAATCACCGGAACTTTCATTAAACAAATCTTCCGAGCTGGCGCGGATGGTTAATGGCGTCCAGTTTTGCACAGACGGCGCTTCAAATGGCGGCAGTGATTGGCGTTGCTTTGGCAGCGGCAGCGATAAATTTGCTGGCGGGCCATCTGTCCACATGGGGATCGGAGCAGCGTCGGGGAGCTTAGAGCGAATTAAGGCAATAAGTGTTTCAAATTCATTGGGGCTGGTTATCTCAATATCTGCGCGCGCCATACGCAAGCCATCTTCTAAGTTAGAAGTAATTCGTGTTGGGTCATACCGAAACGTAACAATTTGAAAATCGCGCGCATGACGATGCGAATCTATGCCAACCCAAAATTCACGCCTATTGGCGGCTGCGTTTGCAAGGTCTACAACAATAAGGTCAATAGGATCGTTTTGCAAGGTATGAAAAACTTCAACCGGTATTCTTGCGGCGCGCACATCATACCCTTCGGTGCGCAGCCGAGCCAAAATCGCAGCAGCGGTTGTGTCGTTGCGTTCAAACAAAAGCACCATTGGCCCAGCTGCATTTGTTTTTAGGGAAGCGGGAGAAAGATTTTGGCGCATACTTTATATCTCTGTGTTTCAACATCTCGGCTAATCCTAATACGCAAAACAGCTAAAAAAGCGTAAGGCTAACCGGCTGGTATCAGGTAAAGTATACCATATATCTCTTAATCGGAAAATATTATGATGAAACTAGGATATTTATGATCTTCTGGGTATGGGAACCAATTGAATCAGCGATCTTGCCATTGTCATGATTTCTGTTTGATATAATGCGCTCAGCCTGCCATCTGAATAACCAAAATCGTTGACGCCAGCCAAGAAATAATCCGCCGGCAGCGCCCCAATTGCCGGCAAATTTAACGTTCGTGTTTGCTGCGGCAAAATATTTCGATCTGCGGGGTCAACCTTAGAAAACACTATACCAATTCTTCTCCGCTGAATCAACGTTTCAAATTTCTGCGCATAATAATCTACGTTGCGTTCATCTTGTTCTGTCGGCCCAGAAAAGATGAGCAGATAATCAACATCTACCCGTGAACGTTCTAATTGCTGCCGCTCTAAAAATGTATGATCTACATCTAATAAAATACACGTTGCGCGGCCTTCTACCTCAATGCGCGCGCTGGCAACCATCTGCCCAAAATTACGCGCCTGATTGGCGCGAGGCGTCCACAGAACCATGCCGCGCATGCCAAAAGAATCTTTTAGCCGATGTAAAGTGGTATTGTTTCTGATAAGATCTGTAAGTAATACAGGCGCCCGCTGATCTGTGAGCGATTTTCCCAAGAAGAATGCAGCGGTGCTCACTCCCTGACCACGATTTAACTGCGTTAAAGCAATGACTTTTACCGATGATGCCATAAGCTTTGAAAACCTTATTTACAAGACTCAACTTGCGCTGGATTTATTCATCCTATTATTGTACTCCTTCTCGTAATTATCTGCAAGTTGCAGCAAATTTATTTCCGCTTCGGCAGCGTTAAATGGTAACAGAGGATTCATAACTGAGTCATTGGCGGCAGTATTAAACGCCAATGCTATTTCGCGGATTACCTTTGGGTTCGTTACGCGGCGCATGCGAACTGCATTATACGCTTCGGCCAGCGCTTCGGGTGACAACAAAGAGGCAGATTTCATAGCGCCGGGCAGCGGAAACATGGAGTGCGCCAAGCCGGTTTGCAGCGGCTGCATAACATCGGCGCGCAGATCCGCCAGCATATCACCGTCAACGGTTTCTTGCTGTGCGGAATAGGTGGCTGATATAATTTGCCGGCGGCTTTCGGCAAACGCAGTCAGTCGTGTTTGCGTAACAACAATACCCCATCGGCCAACTTCATATTGCAGT
>JAKAOI010000128.1 GCA_021812265.1 Chloroflexota bacterium
GGGCAATATTATCAGTAACGCAATTAAATATTCTCCCGACGGCGGTGAAATTTGCATTACTATCAAACGATCTTCCGATGCAAATATGGCGGAAGTTTCGGTTATCGATCATGGCATCGGTATACCACAATCACAGCATAGCCGGATATTCAGCAGATTTGAACGCGCTGATAACGCCAGATCGCTCAGTATCAGCGGAACGGGTCTGGGATTATTTATCAGCAAAGAAATTATCGAGCGCCAAGGCGGACATATTTGGTTTGTTTCAGATTTAGGAAAAGGCTCCACATTTTTTATTGCGCTGCCGCTGGCTCTTCCTATTGATGAAGAATAACCAATATCGGCATCCGGATATAAATGAGATTGCAAAAGGCGCGGCAGCTTATTTTGTGATAGATTTTGATGTCTCCAAAGATTTTTTTGCCCTAAGATACTATACAATGCATACCGATAGAGAAAATTAACACGATGTACCGAAAGGAATTTTTCTTTATGTATGCTTCAGATACCGGAGAAGCGTCACTTCAAATATTAGCGTCATTGATTCCGGCTTTAACGGGGCTTTTTGACGATGATGTGGCGTTTGCCGTTTGTGATCGGGAAAAATGCATAGCGTTGCAGCAAGGAGTTCATCTGCACCTTAATCTAAATCCCGGAGAAACTATTCGACCGGGCGGCGCTTTTCATGAAGCGCTGCGAACGGGCAAAAGCGTTGTTAAATTTATACCAAAAGAATTATATGGAGTTGAATTCTATTCACATGCAATACCATTGAAAAACGCCGGCCAAATATATGGTGTATTTGTGGTCGCTAAAGGCATTGCCAAGAAGGTGGAAGTGAGCGCAATGACAACGGAACTTGTGAATTCTCTTCAGCAAATTACCGAAACTGCCAATGGAATAGCAAACAGTTTACAAGAAGTAGCGCATAAAAATACTCAGTTGGTCACTGAAGCCCAAAGCGTGCAAAGTCAAACAAAAGACACGAATGAAATTCTTACTTTTATTCAGGAAGTTGGCATACAAACTAATTTGCTTGGCTTAAACGCCGCTATTGAAGCGGCGCGGGCAGGACAAGCTGGCGCAGGATTTAGCGTTGTCGCTGAAGAAATCCGCCGGATGGCGACATCTACCAGTGAATCGGCAAAGAAAATCGGTATAACATTACACACTATTGATGTTTCTGTCAATCAGATTACCGAGAAATTATTTTCCGTAAATACATTGTTTCAAGGGCAGGCTGCTGCGGTTGAACAAATATCTGCCACCATCGGTAACTTAACATCGACTGCGCAAAAACTTGATTCTTTGTCTGCAAAGCTATAGCAGCGCAGAATCCCGAAGATATTTATATGTAATTTATATCAGCGGCCAAGCTAGATAAGACGCTGCGCGCGCGCATACGCAACTGCTTGCGCGCGCGTGTGAGTGTGCAGTTTCAGAAAAATATTTTTTACATACCATTTTACCGTACTTGGCGCAATCTGCAGCCGCACAGCAATATCCTTATTTTCTAATCCTTCAGCAATATACATCAATATTTCCTGTTCCCGATTGCTCAGTAATTTGACAGAATTTTTTGTGTTAGGCATTTCAGCCATGATATGACTGATAATATTCGCTAAATATTTTTGCGGGCCAATCTTTTTTGCTTGCGCGGCGCGCAGTAAATCTATAATAATTGGACCAATTTCACAAAATATACGCATATACGCAGAAGGCTCAGCAATCTGCAATGCCGTTTCCAGCGCTTGCAGCGCATCGGCTTCTTGCAGCCGGCGTTTCAACAACACAGCCTTCCAAATAAGAATCTCTAGCACAGACGCATATCTTCCGGCAGCTTTTGCTGGAATTTCTAAATCTTGTACAATAGTTTCTGCAGCGTCATCGGCTTTCACTGTTATTAAAATGCGCAACGCAATCAGCCGATTTTGTTCTGAAAGATATGTCAGCGGCTCATCTCGCCGCGAAATAAAAGCAAGCGCCCATTGTTTTGCTGACATTTCATCACCGCCATATAAATGGTAAAACGCATACGCCGAGGCGATTGTGTCGTCAAACTGCCGTACACCGGAATGAATAACTAACCGTTCCAGCAACCGCAAACGCCTTAAACTTTGGGAGGTATGCTGCAATGCAGTTTCAACACGAAGCAATTGTAATTGGCCATAAATAATATTTCCCAAGTCACCCCACATTGGCGCAAGGTTTAATCCCTTTTGTAAATTATCAACTGCTGCGTCTGTGTTGCCCCATTCTCGAAAAATTGCGTCAAAACCAATATAAACCATCCCTGCTACCGGCAAAACACTGCCATTGGGAGCCGACGCTAAACATATGGCGTCACGGAATACTGTCTGCGCTTCTTGCAGTCGCGCCATGGCCATCAAAGTAAAACCTTCGCCATACAAAGAAGTAATTGCCACATTTGCAATACGCTGTTTTATGGCAAATGCATACGATTCGCGAAACGCTGGCAACGCCATATTCATATTGCCGTCCCACCAATATGCCGCCGCAGCGCCAATAAGCAGCAGCGCTTGTTCCAGCGCGTTATTTTGCGGCAAATAGCAAAGCGCTTGCTGAAGATATTGCTGTGTTAATTGAATTTGCCCTTTCGAAGACGCTATCATTGTTTTAAGCAGCCACACTTCACCCATATTGCCATGAATACTGTTTGCCGCTTCCACTGGGGTAAGTGAATTTTGCGCTTCAGCGGGGTGTTTGGTAAGAATATGCGCAGCCAATTCAGTATATTTTTCGGCTTTGTTCAATTGCCCGATGTTCGATACAATTGCAGCATAAATCATAATAAGCTGCACATTCATAAAACGTATATTTTTGGGTATACTTTGTAACCAACTGTATATCGTCATCATTTCGCCATTCAACATTTTTAATGGCGCTGTTCGTATGATCAATGGAATTGCAATATCCCATAATCGATATATCGTTGCAATCAAGATTGCAGTGTCAGCGTCATCCTGTCCGTTAAACCATTCCGCCGCGCGGCGCGCAAGAATGTTGAGCAATTCGGGTGATTCCGCTCGCAGTTGTGCGCGCAAAAAATCACTGATAAGCGGATGAAATCGATATAGTTCTGAAGTTATATCAATAGGCTCTATAAATATTTTAGACACAATAAGTTCATGGAATAGCTCGTATCCAGCCGTATTTTGCGTTACCGCCGTGCAAGATTCAGCGTTAAAAATAGGCAGTACGGAAATTTGTTTAATAAATAACTGCAACTGCGGGTTCAGTCCTTTTAACGCTTCTTGTTCAAGATATGCAACCAGCAAGTGGTTTTGTCCTGTAAATCTTTCTAATTGAAATTGCTCCGGTGATTCTTTTTGATACGCTTGTCCCGCTAAATGCAGCGCCGCGCCCCATCCGCGTGTTTGTTCCGCAAGTGTTTTTGCGTCTTTATCAGTTATAGCAATGTGATAGATTTGCCGGAGCAATGCAGTGGATTCTTCTGTCGTAAATTGCAGGTCTTGCTCGGTGATTTCCACAATTTCTTCGCGCAGCTTCAATTTACTTAACCCAATGGGAATGGCGTTTCGCGCAATACACAATACATGAAGCGAAGTCGGCGCATGTTCTATAAAATATAAAAATTCATTGTGCAGCCGATGGTTGCGGATAAACTGCATGTCATCATATACCAAAACTATTTGTTTTTGCTGCTCTTCAAGATGCTGAATCAATTCATCAATCAATGCATAGCGCCGCGCATACAACAGAATCTTTTGCTGTTCAAGTGAAATATCCAAAACAGCGCAGGTATAACGCCAAAATCTTGCCGGATCGTTATCCAGCATATCCAGCGTCAGCCATCCGGCAGCAATGTGTTCATGGCGCAGGCACATTGCTGCCGCAGTAGTTTTGCCGTATCCTGCCGGCGCTGCAATAATGGTTACATGGCGCAACAATCCTTCGGCAATCTGTTTACTAACCCGCGCCCTGAATAATCGATCGGCTTGAATTGGCGGCGGATGCATTTTAGCGCGCAAAAGAATTTCCGCAGTATTGGATATATTTGGCATAGACAACAGACTTTTTCGGTGAATTATATAATTTAAACTTTCGTATAAATCATATATATACATCATATAACAAAGGGTTTACCGCCGATATTAAGGAAATAACTTTCAAAGCGCCGCTGCAAATTTTGCGCGGAAAACTTAACGCTTTCACACAAAAATCTACAGATCTTATCCATTCCTCGCAGTATCTCCTGCCATAAAACTTCCAATATGTTTATTGCGTTACTGCCGCAGCGCGCATACGCCGCGCCAAAATTTCCGCGCTTTTAACACCTGCTGCAGTATCTGTTGCGCCGACTTCATCATAAGCGTTCATCAAAGCAGAGCCAACAATTACACCATCCGCATAACGCGCCGCTAACGAAGCGTGTTTGGGTTTCGATATTCCAAACCCCACACACAGCGGAATATTTGGGGCAGCAACGTGAACCCGCTGCATAAATTGCGGTAAATCTTCAGCTAACGCTGCGCGCGCGCCGGTTACGCCATTTAAACTGACACAATAAATAAATCCTGAATCGGCCTCTTGCGCAGCGGCGCCTATCGCTTTCAGTCGCCGATCAGAACTGGATGGCGCCGCCAAAAAAATAGGCGCAATTGTGTATGGTTTGCCCGCAGATATCACCGCCAAAGATTCTTCTACCGGAAGATCCGGAGTAATGCACCCACATATTCCCGAATTTGCGGCGCTGCGCATAGCCTCATCCAACCCCATGCGCAACAATGGATTGTAGTAGCCCATCATCACCAACGGAATATTCGTTTTCCTTGCTATTTGCTCTGCCATCTGAAAATATTTCCGCAGCGTCATGCCGTTTTCCAGCGCGCGCTGGCTGGCTTTTTGAATTGTTGCGCCATCCGCCAAAGGATCAGAAAACGGCGCGCCAAGTTCAATAATATCGGCGCCGGCGTCGGCCATTGCCTGCGCTATAGCGAGGCTTGCCGCTTCGTTTGGGTACCCAAGCATTACATATGGAATAAAGGCGGCGCGTTTTTCTTGCTTCGTTGTTGCAAATACATTTTGCAGCGTATTTGTCATAATATAGTTTTCCTTTTATTAATATAAACCTGAACCAAAAAAGGAATACGGGAATGTGGGGACACCCCACACCCTGTCAGAGGGCATGCTGCCCCCTGCGCCTCCTGTTGTATGTTTCGCTTTCGCTCAGGTCTCTAATAGTCAAAGCTGAGTTCCGTTGGATTATAAGGAATACGGGAATGTGGGGACACCCCACACCCTGTCAGAGGGCATGCCGCCCCCTGCGCCTCTTGCTGTATGTTTCGCTTTCGCTCAGATCTCTAATAGTCAAAGCTGAGTTCCGTTGGATTATAACGAGACACCCAGCGCCGACGCCGCAGTATTCATATCTTTATCCCCTCTGCCGGAAAGATTCACAATAATAATTTCACCGGCGCGCAACCCACCATTTTCGCGCAGCGCAAACAGTTCCGCAATTGCGTGGGCGCTTTCCAGCGCAGGAATAATGCCTTCCATGCGGCACAACGCCTGAAACGCCGCCAGCGCCGCAACATCTTCAATAGTGGTATAGCGCGCTCTGCCGGTTTCTTTCAACATGCTGTGTTCCGGGCCAACTCCAGGATAATCCAGCCCAGCCGATACACTTTGTGTTTCTAAAATCTGGCCATCATCATTCTGCAGCACATAACTATATGAACCGTGCAGCGCGCCTGGGCTGCCATATGTGAGCGACGCAGCGTTATAGCCTGGCTCGGGTCCGGATCCGCCGGCTTCCACACCGATTAATTCCACCGCAGCGTCATCAATAAAAGGATGAAAAATGCCGATAGCGTTGGAGCCGCCGCCAACACACGCAATCACCTTATCAGGCAAGCGACCCTCTGCGGCTAAAATCTGCCGGCGCGCTTCTTTGCCGATTACGGATTGAAAATCGCGCACGATGCGAGGAAACGGGTGTGGGCCAACTGCGGAGCCGATCAAATAATGGGTAGTTTGCGCATTTGTCACCCAGTCGCGCATCGCCTCATTAATTGCGTCTTTTAATGTTTTGCTGCCGCTTTCCACTGCGCAAACCTCTGCGCCCATCAGCCGAATACGAAACGCATTTAAGGTTTGCCGGCGAATATCTTCCACTCCCATATAAATAACACATTCCAGCCCCAATAACGCGCATGCCGCCGCAGTCGCCACGCCATGTTGGCCGGCTCCGGTTTCAGCAATAACACGCTGTTTGCCCATCCGTTTTGTCAGCAAAGCTTGCCCAATGGCGTTATTAATTTTATGCGCGCCGGTATGAGCGAGGTCTTCGCGTTTCAAATATATTTTTGCGCCAAAGTGTTCCGAAAGATTACGCGCATAATATAATGGAGTTTCTCTGCCGACAAAATCTTTCAGCAGATCATCCAATTGCCGCTGAAACAACGGATCTTGCCGCGCCGCCAGATATTCGTTTTCCAGCAATTCCAGCGCAAACATAAGGCTTTCCGGCGCAAACACACCGCCAAAAGAACCAAAGCGGCCTGCCGCGTTTGGATATTCCTGAGATTTTTTTGTGGATTGAATCATATAAACCCTCGCTGTCAGCTTGTTATATTGATGCGCCATGCGCGTTTACAATAAACGCTTGTATGGCGGCGTGGTCTTTTTTGCCCAGCGCATGTTCTACGCCGCTGCTAACATCCACCCCCCAAGGCTGA
>JAKAOI010000129.1 GCA_021812265.1 Chloroflexota bacterium
TCCGATCTGCTTTTACATGGCTCGACAGGGCGCATTTATATCCTGGCCAATCGATACAATCCTTGCAAGTGTAACAGGAAATACATCTCACCAAATAGATTATTATCGTCAAGATTTCATGCGACTTTTTGTCGAGTGAAAAGGAAATCTTGAGAAAAGCAGAGAGGGGACAGATGAGGCAACGGCCTTGCAATGACGGCGATGTATATCGTGGACACATAGGTCTCAGCATACGTCTTCGCTGGAATGAACAGTGCCATCGAATGCGACAAATCTACGGTCCCCATACCGGTATTTGCAGGTGAACCGGTCGCAATTGGTTTTGCCATGAGAGTATTACTTATTGTATGCGCTTACATCGCTCCCTCTCTTGAAGAGATTGGGTTACTGCATCAATGCCATATTGATGGAAAAGAAATTGTATGAGCCTCATACGTGATGTTGGATGCCAGAGTCTATCAGGCTCGAAGAGAATCTCAAGAATGCTCTCTAATGATGCCGGTATAATAGCAATTTTATTAGCCTCATTCTTATCCCATGCGCCAAGTAACCATTTTTGCCGGATCTCGTTAGCTGTGTTTTTTAGTTTTATCACCGTAATAACATCAATTGACAGGGTAAGATACTCCACATTCAATGAGAGAACCACAACATCTTGTATTTGATTGGCAGTGATGGCAAATTCTTCCTCTAACCCGCGTATTGCTCCTTGAATAAAATCACTATCTGCCGATCGTTCCGCGCGGTTTTCCGGTCCTGGTTGGGCATTCATCGTTTCTTCAAATGACGCTGACCAGTGGTTAGGATAGAAAGCAACAAGCGCAGAACGGCGTGTGAGTAAGACATAATTGTCCTGGGTGATAACTATACATTGAATGCTGATCGGAGTTGGTATGAGGGATGCGCCAGAATCGGCGCTCATATATGTCAGCGCCGTTTTGCCATATTTATTGCGGATAGAGATAGGCTTACCTGTGGCGTCTTGTAACAATGACTCATCAAAATAACAGGTAAGAGAATAATAGTCAAAGAAATTGACTGGAGCAAGGGTTACTTTTAAACTATCGGGATCACCGAATGATGGAGTAAATGAAACTAGACGATAATGCTTGCCATTGGTATAATCCCGCTCTATCTCTGGTATCTTTTGCTGGCGTAGCTCATCGAGATCATGGGGTATGACAATTGGTGAGGGCAACAGTGTTGTTTCAATTTCTGGCGCGCGCCAACCTTGAAAATCGCGGCTGCTGGCAATAGTAATACAATCGTCAATTGCAAAGCAATCAATATCTACTTCACTCATAAGCCATTTAGCTTGTGGTGACGCCAGTTCAAAAAGATTCTTCATTGATGGGTTCATAGCAATTGCTCCTTGTTCACGACCAACAATAAGCTTTCCACTCATTTTGTCAGATGTACTTGTGACGGCTGCTGCTTGCAGTATGTTGGTGTTTGGTTTTCTTCCTTGTATCATGTCTAGCTGGAATTGCAATTCACGAAGAGTAATAGTATATTCCTGTATCCGCGCCTTGATAATCTGAGGTGTCCGACGTGTCCCTAATAAAGTTTCCCGTTTTTCGAGATGGACAAGAAGCTGCTCATAGGCGCTGATACGGTTCTTTATTTCTTCTATTGTATTTGCTGGTGGTACATGAATACCTATTTGCAGTGATTCACTTTCACTGAGTAAAGCGTTATCTAAGCGAGCTAATTCAAGATACTTCTCTGCGGCTTTTGTCGATGTACAAAGTAGCTCACCAAGAGTAATCGCTAATTTTCGGGAGGATCCTCTAAACGGAAAGGGGACACTGTTTAGCTCAAGTCGAGATATTGTGCTGCGGCTGCTGCCCACATATTTTGCCAATTCCGTTTGGGAAAGATTTGCGTGATTGCGTAATGCTGCAAGATAGTCTCCAAATTGCGTCATAGTGATTCATCATTCCCATAACTTTGTAGTAACTATTCGTATTGTCTTCCCAGAAGTTCTTACCTGTGTTCTTGCATTCCCAAAATTCCCAGGCATACTGCATAGTAAAAGCATTCAGATAAGCGTTGTCTTGTTAGCTTATCTGTCGGGATTTATATCTCGTTGTAGGTGGGCCTGGCTTACGAGGAATTTTTAAGAAAGATTGCAAAGAATCTTCATAAATTAACCACATTAATCCCTTTTTGAATGCTTCAATTTTCTGTTGCCGAGCAAGTAACCCTAAGTAACTTGGACTGAGATCATATGCGTTGCTGGCTTCGGTAACAGAAAGAATAGTTCGCTCGGGTTGTTTCGTTGTCATTGTCAAGGCCTCCATCATTACGGACATTGTACATATTATAGCATGTTTTAAGAGTAATGATATCCATTGACAATTACTGTTAATACTGGTATAATAGGAGATAAGAGATGAGTGGAACACGTAAAGGACGAAAAAGCCTATCTGCATATCGGGATCTTATTGGTAAGGCGTTGCTGGCAGAATGCATCACCCTAGAAGATTTTCCGGTGTTAAGTCAGTTTCCCGCCATTGAAGAGCGAATACGCAGCTTTGAGTTCGAGTTGTTCCCTCGTGGCAAGGCGCTTCAATCGCTATTGCGAGAAGCAGTTCATGATGTGTTGCAAGGCATTGGGCATTCTGATGACAAGTCGCTTGGCAGAATCGCCGAATATATCAAGCTGCGATATCAGCAGAAACAATCCGTAAAGCATATTGCTGAGCAGTGGCAGATCTCAACGGTGCAGGTTTGGCGAAGCGCAGGGCAAGTATCATTGGGGTTGATCACTGATCGATTTCTGGAAAAAGCACGAATTTCTGAGAAAAATATCCCAGATTGCAAGACATTTTCAAAGCTCGTACACATTGATCCTAATATGCGTGAATAAGCGCTGAATTACCCATGAATTAGGAATGAATTACGGAGCAATTATTGAGGAATTAGGGTGTCATAAAAAAAGCCTTGGACCTCTCTCCTGAAATAGTGGTGAAAAGTGGTCACGAGGCTAGGTGGGAGCAGGGCTGGAGCCGATGGTCAGAGTCGGACTGACGACCCTCCGCTTACAAGGCGGATGCTCTGCCACTGAGCTACATCGGCGGTACATAGGTAAGTATACATCATAGAATACAATTCGTCAAATTTTTACCCCTGTTTTTCCTGCATTTTGTAGCGTCCGATCTATTTTTTGCATTGCCGCAAGCGGCCCAATAATCGTTAGGTTATCATCTGCCGCAAGCTTCGTCGTTGTGTCGAGCAAACGCAGCGTTCCGTCTGCGCCGATAACCCGCAGCAACAAACAAGTATACTGCCTTTCAAATTGCTCTATACCCATCCCTGTCGCTTGCGCTTCCGCCGCGCAAGCATTGATCACACAATAAGGTCTCTTATCCACCGTAAACGCATTTTCCGCAGATGGTATCACCGCGGTTCCTACAAATGTGGCGCTGGCTAAATATGTAACACTAAACACCGTTTGAATCCGAAACATATCCTCTAACTTTTCTGCCAACTCATTACTAAATACTCGCAATAATATATGCGGCTCCTTTTCAGCAAATGCGCGCGCATTCACCGCAATCCGCACATTCGTCAAATCATCATAGGTCGCCGCTATAATAGTCATCGCTGTATCCAAACCGTTCAATTCCATCACTTTTTGTTCCCGCGGATCCCCATCAAAAAATTCGACCCGCAATTGTTCAAGATCCGAACGAAACTGTTTTACAGCCACCTGCCGCATTGCTTCCAATGGGTTGTTTGCCATAAATTCAGATACTCCAAAATCAAATATCCCAATACGAATGGTCGGATTCAGCGCCCGCAGAATCTTTACCATCTGAAACTCCAGTTTATCTAATCCACAAATCAGCACCATATCTCTTTGTGTATTGGGATTCAGTGGCAGGTGTACCTCAAATATCTGCATTAAATCAGGATTTTGCATAATTTCAACAGTAAAACGCTTCAATTCATCAAACACACCAATAACAGTCCATATTTCTTTCACACCATGCTGCTTCAATTCAGCCGAAATAGCTGTTTCTCTGCTGAGAACCCGCATCTGAAAACTATGCTCATATTTTTTTCGCTGCGCGTATGTGTCTGCTCTCTTCACGTACATAGTCATAACGCCAAAATATACAGGAGAAATGTTTTCGGAATCTTCAGGATCTAAAGCAAACACATACTGCATATTTCTGCTTAAAGCCGCCGCCGCCATGGTTGGCGCCGCCAATACCGATGTACTGAACGCAGAATGTTCCCCAAATTCTTTATCCACCCGCAAAGCAATTTCCTCGTTGAAAATGCTAGCAACTATACGAATTTCTTTTCTTATTTTTCTGGCAGCCAACGCAACTTCAATATTGGTAAGATCATTATTGATACACGCAATAATCGCTTTGGCTTTGTGAATCCCGCCTGCGCGGAGCAATTCTGCATCCAGCGCATTCCCCAGCAGCACCGGAATATTCATTTGCTTCACTCGGCGAACCATATTTTCATCAACACTCGTATCAATCGCAACGGCCTTCACTCCATATTCAAGGCAGCGCTCAGCAATATTTACCCCTACGCGCCCTAACCCGCAAATAAGAATGTGATCCTTAAGTGAAGCAGCTTTTGCCTGCTGCACAATTTCATCCGCCGGTTTATGAAAAAATGATCCGGCCAATGAAAGAATGCTTTGAACCAAAATCAGCGAAAACACGATATTAAAAATAATAAACGCCTCAGTAATTCTATCTGTTGCGCTGGGTTGAATTTGAAAAGTAATAAACCGTAACGTTGTAATAAACGCGCTAAGTATATCATTCTTACCGTGATCTAAAAAATACCTCGTATCAAAAATAAATACGACTACGATAACAAGCGCTCCCAATATTGGCTGACCTAAAAGCCGCAGCCTGCTGCGAAAAAATATTTCAATATGCTGCAGCGGCGAATATTTTTGTATTAACACAATAGTTCCTCATAAACATATTTGCCCGGTATTATTTATACATCTACACTGGCGCGCCGCAACTGCACAATTTGATCGCGCAATTGCGCAGCTTTTTCAAACTCCAGCGCTTTCGCGGCTTTCCGCATTTCATTTTCCAAATCTTTGATCTGCTTCAATACTTCAGCGCGATCCATCTTCTGCGCTGCGTTTGCCGCTGTAACCGCAGATGCGCCGGTCCCTCTCAACTGTTCACTTAAGGAACGAATTTCTTTCTGTACACTCTTCGGTGTTATCCCGTTATCACTATTATATTGCCGCTGAATCTCCCGACGCCGGTTTGTTTCATCAATAGCTCGCCGCATCGAATCAGTAATTCGATCCGCATACATAATAACCATACCATCTAAATGCCGCGCAGCGCGCCCCATCGTCTGAATCAAAGAACTTTCCGAACGCAAATATCCCTCTTTATCCGCGTCTAAAATTGCCACCAACGAAACCTCCGGCAAATCCAACCCTTCACGCAATAAATTAATACCCACTACCGCGTCATACACCCCCAAACGCAGATCCTTCAAAATATCCACTCGCTCTATCGTATCAATTTCTGAATGCAAATAATGCGCCTTTACACCATATTCCTGAAGATAATCCGCCAAATCTTCCGCCATCTTTTTCGTCAGGGTAGTTATAAGCGTCCTTTGTCCCTTATCCGTCCGCATACGAACTTCTTGCAGTAAGTCATCAATCTGCTTTTCCGTCGGACGCACATTGATTGCCGGATCGATAATGCCGGTGGGGCGAATCAATTGCTCCACAATACGCGCGCTTTGCCGGCGTTCATATGGTCCCGGTGTCGCCGAAACAAAAATAACTTGGGGAATATGTTCCTGAAACTCCTCAAACATCAGCGGGCGGTTATCCATGGCGCTGGGCAGCCGAAAACCATAATCAACCAAAACTTGTTTGCGCGAATGATCCCCCTTATACATTCCGTTCACCTGCGGCACAGCCACATGCGATTCATCAATAACCAGCAAAAAATCATCGGGGAAATAGTCAATAAACGTCCACGGTGGCTCACCCGCGCCGCGTCCGGCCAAATGCCGGGAATAATTCTCAATGCCGGAACACATGCCCGTTTCCTGAAGCATCTCAATATCAAAATGCGTGCGCTGCCGCAAACGCGCTGCTTCCAATATCTTCCCATCTCGATGAAACACATCCAACTGCTCATCCAGTTCCAGCGCAATCCGCTTAATCGCTTCTACCAGCCTTTCCTGCGTAGTTACCCAATGTTTCGCCGGATATATATCTACCGATTCCCGCTGCCCAAACACTTCTCCGGTCAGCGGATCCAGTTCTATAATCCGTTCAATCTCATCACCAAAAAATTCAATGCGTATGGCGTAATCTTCATAGGAAGGAAATATTTCCAACACATCGCCGCGCACCCGAAATTTACCGCGGATAAAATTCGTGTCATTGCGTTCATACAGAATATCAATCAATCGCCGCAAAATTTTTTCTCTGCGGGTAACTGCGCCTTTTTTCAACGAAACAACTGTTTGCCCATATTCCACCGGAGACCCTAAGCCATAGATACACGAAACCGACGCAACAACCAAAACATCCCGGCGTTCCAATAAACTGCGAGTTGCCGAAAGACGCAATTTTTCTATTTCTTCATTCAACATGCTTTCTTTTTCAACAAACGTATCCGTGCGCGGTATATACGCTTCCGGCTGATAATAATCATAATAACTGACAAAAAATACAACAGCG
>JAKAOI010000130.1 GCA_021812265.1 Chloroflexota bacterium
CTGAGCATCCGGTAGTGTATATAAGCTGGGATGACGCGCAGGCGTATGCGAAGTGGCTGGGTGAAGTGACGGGAGAGAAGTGGAGATTGCCGAGTGAGGCGGAGTGGGAGAAAGCGGCGCGAGGAACGGATGGGAGAATTTACCCGTGGGGGAATGAGTGGGACGCAAGCAGGGCGAACACATGGGAGAAAGGGCCGCATGAGACAACACCGGTGGGGAGCTATCCGCAAGGGGCGAGTCCGTATGGGGTGATGGATATGGCGGGAAATGTGTGGGAGTGGACAAATACAGTATATAAAGAATATCCATACGACGCAGGAGACGGGAGAGAGGATGTAAATTCTATAAATACTAGAGTGCTGCGCGGCGGCTCGTGGGGCGGCATTTCCGGGCTTGCGCGTGCGGCGAGTCGCTTCAGCAACTGGCAAGACGTCTCGAACAACTATGGGGGCGCTCGCCTTGCTGTCTCGCGCTTTGCGGCTGGCTCAAAAAGAACATGAGTTCTTGTTTTCTTGTTTTCTAACGCAGAAATAATAGAATACAATTGAAGTAAAAAGAGAAAAAATGGAGGGAATCGAAAAGGGGGTCTCGGGGGAACGTCGTTCCCCCGAGCAAAAAAATCGGGTTATTTATACAAGAATGTGTGATGCGAGCGTAGGCGTGGCGCAAAATAGAGGAACGAGGCCCACACATGGAAATGTGTGGCTAGTTTTTGCTGGCGGAAATGGCGTCATTGCTCTCCAATCCAGGTGTATTCAGGATATTGTCGCAATGATGGTGTTGTTATTCGTACCTAGCCACATGTTTTACAACGAATCCCACACATTGAAATGTGTGGCTAGTTGATGTGCTGGCGGAAATGGCGTCATTGTTCCATAACCGCGTTGCCATCCAAAATGAGTCTGCGGAAATTGTTGATTAAAGCCACATGTTTCAACATGTGGGTCTCGTTAAAATGTGTGGTTTTCGATGAAACACATGGCTGGTTGGTTTATTCTGCATACCAACTCCTCTGCAGTTTATACAAGAATGCGCGTGTCGCAAGATCTGCTCCGGTTGGGATATAATGGCGCATAGCAGATACATGCGCAGGCTTATATTTGGGTGGCTGCATAAGGCGTTTGGGAACATGCGCCGAACAGTCGCCGGCAGCAATGCGCGCCGCGGCTAAAAAATTTTGCGCGGCGCAGAAAATTGGGCAGGAGCGCAATATATACGGAAGAGAGTTTTCTCGCCATGAGCGTGTCGGATAATCAGCGGCGAAATGAACAAAATGAACAAAATCAACAAAAAACATCTGCGCAATGGCGCGAAGTTGAGCCAAGGGACAGCGCAGACCCAACACAACATGCGCGAACCTTGCTGGTTCCTGGCGCCGGCGGCTGGTTTTTGCTGGGAGCCAGTCGGCGTGGCAAGCTGCATGCGCATGAAGGCGCATATCGCGAAGATGAATTTGCTTTTGCCGTGGCGAATGGCTGGAATTTTGCCGCCATTGCCGATGGCGCAGGGTCTCGGCCGATGGCGCGTGTGGGGGCAAAAGAAGCTTGTTGCGGCGCTGTTGCCGGTATGGCGCGCTTTGTGGAAGATCCGTGCAATGTGTTTATGGATCAGCAAGAGGCGTTTGCCAAACAATGTTTGTATGCGGGCTTTGCCGCCGCGCTGCAATGCGTCACCGCCGCGGCTGTGGCGCGCGGCATTCGCGCAGAATCTATGTCTGCCACATTGCTGATGCTGGCGCATCGGCCGGCGCAGTCTGCGCAAGAGCAAGATTTTGTGGTGTCTGCTCAGATTGGTGACGGACTTCTTATAGCCATAGACTATAGAGCGGAAGACGCAGAATCTGAAGATACAAAAGGAGTGGAAGATACAAAAAGCGCCGCCGCAAGCAATGAAAATAATGCAAATAATACGGAACGTGAAAACACAGCAAAAAACGCCGGTTTTGCAAGTGACTATAGCGAATATTCCCCGGCGCCGCCTGCGGGTGAAATGACGGATCCCGATGAAGTATGTGCGCCGGCAGAAAACTCCGCGCGTGACGCGCCGCAAGCGCCGTTTGCCACCGAATATTTTCAGGAACATCGCGCCGCCGCATCGGAAACTGCGCCTCGCGCCGATGTGGCGACTGTTTTGCTGCCGTTGGCCGCGGTGGATATGGGTTACTACGCTAACGAAACCCAGTTTTTCCCCGATTTGCCGCAGGATGAGTGGGAAAGCCGCATGCGTATTCATGAATTGCCGCCCGGCGCGTTTTTGCTGATGGGGATGACCGACGGTGTTGCGGATGATATGTACCCCATAACCCGATATATACCTATGCTGCGCGATGTGGTTGTGCCTGCGCTGCAATCTTCAAATCCCGAAACGCAGCTGTTAGATCTCATCGGTTATGATAAAAGAGATTCATCGGACGATCGCACATTGATTGTATTTTATCAGAAGCGTTTTATTGCCCAAGCGGCAGCGCGGGGAAAGGAGGGCGGCAATGGCAGCAAGTAAGCCTCGGCCGCGCGCAAATAAGCCTGCGCCGGCGCAGCCCCAAGCCGCAGATGGCTTGGAGGATTGCAGTGTAGCTTGTACGGCGCAGGGAGATGAAATTCGCTATGAAAAAATCCCTTTTAATTCCGGCTCCGAAGGCCGGCTGTATAAAATTCCCGGCAGCGGCTCGCTGCTAAAATTGTATACCACCCCGGAAACATGGCGAAAATCTGCCTTAGAAGCTATTATCGTAAAACGCGCGCAAATTTTGGGAGACGATCCCGATTATTGGGAGCGTTTTTTTTGCTGGCCGCAAAAAGTTATCGTGCAGCCGTCACTGGGCCTGATTATGCCGCAAGCGCGCGCAGAATATCGGCCGTTTTCGCATTTTTTGCTGCCGCGGTTCCGGCAGCGCGTCATACAACAGCAGGGCGCCGCAGCTGTGGGTTCGTGGATTGGGCATGTGGGGATCTTGATGAAACTGGCCCGCGCGGTACATCGACTGCATCGGTTTCAGGTTTGCCATTCGGATTTATCACTGAGCAATATTTTGGTGGATCCCGTTCGCGGCGCCGTTTCGCTTATTGATTGCGACAGTATTGTAGAACAGGGATCTTCTATATTGCTGCCGACTGTGCTGGGCACGCCAGACTTTATGGCTCCGGAACTGGTGGCGGCGCTTGGCCCGCGCAAAAAAGGTCCGGCGCCGCAGCCTTCGGTGTACACCGATTTACACGCATTCGAGGTGATTATCTATTATGGTTTGCTGTATCGGCACCCACTAAAAGGGGGCGCTTTCCATTCGGCGGATTCTGATGAAGATGAACGACTGACGTTGGGCGCTAAGGCGTTGTATATTGAACACCCAACGCAAACCGCCAACCGGCCGAATACGCCGTTTTTATCTGCGGCAATTTTGGGGCCGCAGGCGCAGGATTTATTTTTGCGGGCGTTTACGGATGGTTTGCGCACACCCGAACGCCGGCCGTCGGCGCTGGAATGGGAAGACGCGCTTACCCGTATGTATGATCAAACGGTTCCGTGCGCAAATCCGCAGTGCGACGCCAAGGCGTTTGTGTTTACCGAATATAACGCGGGAACATGCCCATGGTGCGGGGAAACGATAAAAACACCGAATGTGGCGCCCATGTTTGGCTTTTATTCGCAGCAAGAAAAACGAAAAAATTCATATCAGCTCGATTTTCATATGGTTGGCTGGCCGCAGCGCACTCTGCGCGCTTGGCATATTGTCCCCGGCTGCCTGCCCGGGCCGCGCGCGCCCGAAAACATATATGGCTCGCTGCATTGGCAGAAAGGCGATTCTTCCACTATGGCGTGGTTTTTGAAGAATGAATCTATTGAGGATCTGCGTGATATAACCGATTCCCGCAATATTTTGCAGATTGAGCCGGGCCGGATGGTTATTTTGCGTGAAGGCAGTCAATTTTTAATCAGAACACAAGGGCAAGAACGCTTAATTAAGGTGTTTATGGCAAAAACTCACGCCTAGTATTTTTTTTATGCGCTGTAAAGCTGGGCATTGAACAGGAATACCCGGAACCGCAGAGATATTTCACATGGGCATGCCGTCTTGTCTGCCTGTGTATGATGTTTTTTTGAATAACGAATGGAGAGAATGCGAATGGATAAATTATTTGCGGAACATGAGGAACATATGGTGATATCGGTCAGCGAGATTACGCAATATTTATCGGATACGCTGTATGAGGATCCGTTTTTTCGCAATATATGGGTTCGCGGTGAAATTACCAACGCAACGCGGGCAAACTCCGGGCATTGGTATTTTTCGCTGAAAGATGATCAATCTCTGATTCGCTGCGCCATGTTTCGCGGTTCAATAACACACGCCACACCGCAGCCGCAGAACGGCAAGCAAATGATTGCCCATGGCCGGCTGGAGCTGTATAAGCAGCGCGGGGATGTGCAGATGATCGTAGAGGAAATTACCGATGTGGGTTTAGGTGAGCTGTATCAAAAATTTTTAGCGCTGCAGCGAGAACTGCAGGAGCTGGGATATTTTGCGGCGGAGCGGAAGCAAGCTATACCGGTGTCTCCTAACGTTATTGGTGTGGTAACATCGAAAGACGCGGCGGCGCTGCGCGATATGATTCGCACATGGCGGCTGCGGTGGCCGCTGGCGAAAATTTTGCTGGCGCACACGCTGGTGCAGGGGGCCGAGGCTCCTGCGGGCATTGCTGCGGCAATTAAGGCGCTGAACGAACAGCCCGATGTAGATGTTATTGTGGTGGCGCGCGGCGGCGGTTCGCTGGAAGATTTATGGGCGTTTAACGATCGTTTGGTGGCAGACGCAATATACGCATCGCAAAAGCCGATAGTAAGCGGAGTGGGTCATGAGGTGGATTTTACTATTACCGATTTTGTGGCTGATTTGCGCGCGGCGACTCCCACCGCGGCGGCGGCGGCGGTTTCTCTCGAAAGGTCTGCTGTGCTGCAGGAATTGGAGGATTTGCGCGCAGAGTTTATCGGGTTATTTGGCGTCGCCGCAGTTAGGCGGCAAAATGATCTTGCAGCGCTGCAGCGGCGGATAGAGCGCGAAAGCCCGCGCCGTCGACTGGCGACGTTAGCTCAGCAGGTGGATGACGCGGAAAGCGCTTTATCACAGACAATGGCGCGAAATGTGGCGCTGTTAAAAGAACGCGCGGCGACGTTAGCTGCCAGAATGGATGCGCTCAGTCCGCTGCGGGTGCTTGCCCGCGGCTACGCCGTAGTGTCGTTAGCGCAAACCGGCGCGGCGGTCACTTCGGTAAACGACGCCGCTGCAGATGATACGCTGAGTATTCGCGTGGCCGACGGCGCATTTGCGGCGCGCAAATTATAACGCCGCGCCGCGTTCTATAAACGGGCAGGCTCTGCCGCCGCGCAGGGATTGGAGTGTTTCCCCTAAAGCGCGACGGTTGTTTCTTTTCTTAAAGAAATTATTCATGGCGCGCAATGAACGCTTGGGCGGCAATAATACCGCCCTTGTTCGCAAACACTGCGCCGTGCGCCAAAACGGCTGTTATGAACTTAATGTTGCCGGCAGAATGAGCGGCGGCGCCGGGTTTTGGTTAAAATTAAAATCATTGATTAAATTGCCAAGCCCCGGAGCTGTTTCACGCACATCGGGCCGCGGATCCGGCCGGCCGTCTGTTGCGGGATTCAGGCGCTGCCCATTCATAAAATCATTTTCAATAAAGGCAATATAAGCGTCGAAGCTGAGAACCTGATGATCGATATATCCTTGCTTGGCGTATGGGCTGATTACGATGCCCGGCACACGCAAGCCATACCCTTGGCTGTCTGCCGTCGGAGGAATTACTTGATCGTAAAAGCCGCCCCAATCATCCCATGTAAGAAATATGGCCGTGCTGTTCCATTCGGGGCTTTTCATAACTGCGTTAACAATTGAGGTGACGTAGGATTGGCCGACAGCTGTGCTGGCTGGCGGATGTTCGCTTACGTAGCCGTCTGGGGCAATCCACGAGACTTTTGGCAGATTATTTGTCTGAAGCGAGGAGAAAAATTGTGAAATCTGCTGAACATTGCCTGTTTGGTTATCGCTGTGAACATCGGTAAAGCCGGGCAGAATATTCCAAATATTCGGCACTTTGCTGTTACTGTACTGTGGGCACAATTCCTGAACATAGGCGCAGTCTGCGCTGTTGTTATTGGCTAAATAATATCCCCAGCTCACGTGATTTTTATTTAATAAGTAGGTAAGATCGGTCCACGCATAGATGGGTTTGTTGTTTTTAGACAGCCGTGGGTCTACAGTTGAAACACAGCTTTGCGGATTGCTGGGAACGCTGCATGTGGCCGCCCAGCCGGAAACCAAATAGAGATGGGACGGAAAACTCCATGAGTTCACCGGCTCGAACATGTGATCTTGCAATACAAAATGCTGCGCATACGCCCAATAATTGGGAATATCTGCGGCGGTTTTATAGCCCATAACATCATCAACGGTTGCGCCATTGGTGCAGGCGGGATTGGTTGTGTTGCCGCAGCCGCGGTTTCCTTTTTCCGCTTGCGCTATAAAGCCGTCCATTTTGCCGCCGTCGATATCGGCGACGGCGTTAACATAGTTGTGCGGCCCGCCGCCGTTTACCGTGTTAGGATCGTGGTATGGCTTGACGCACTGACCGGAACGCGGATCTTGCACACAAACCGTGAGAAAGAAGATTTT
>JAKAOI010000131.1 GCA_021812265.1 Chloroflexota bacterium
GGACTAGCAGCGTCTATGAAGATTCTTCAACAACGGCAACAGAATGACATTCTTGAATCAATGGGGCAAGAGGCAATCCATATTTTTGCCAAAGAACCGTATACCGGCCCTCTTTTGTCATTGAATAATTCCCTTGTTGCAGATAATCTTGGCAAACTGGGAGTGGATATCGATGCAGTGTTTGAACTATTGGGAAAATTTCTGGATGATCCTTCATTTTGGGCAAGGCGTAACGCCGCGCAGGCGCTGGGCGCCATTCGCAAGCGTGTGCCGCAGGAAATCAAAGAAAAGCTGCTGCTATTGCGAAAACATGATCCCTGGCTGGTAGTGCGCGAGGATGCCGATGATGCGCTGGCCGAAATATTGGCGATCGATCCGATTGAAGAAAGTTTAGAAGCTCAAAAAGTATAAAATGAGCAAATTTGCCGAAAGAAGCCGGAGAGATATCTCTTAGATTCCTCCTGCTTCTTTTTTTATAAGCGGAATCCTCATTCGATCAATCTCTTCGGGCTGCTTTCCAGCGAAGGTCCCATGTTACCTTGCCGATAAGTTAAACTGCTGCTGTTTTTTGCGGCGAAGCAGAAATTTGCGGCTTGCGTGTCATACGGATAAAGATGGTTCCGGCAATTGCTAAGAAAAGCACATAGCAAGTAACCTGTAAAAGTGTTGGCGCTTCGGCATAGCCTAAGAACGTGTGCAGCATATCTCCCACTGTGCTGCCTTCGGAAAGAAATTGGCCTGTATGCCAAAGACTGTTTGCGCCGATTGAAACCCAACCCAACTGCTGTAAATTTTGAATAGCGTCACCAAGAAGACCTGCGGCAAATAATAATAGTAAAATACCCATCACACGAAAAAAGAGCCGAAAATTTAAGCGATACCCAAATTGATAAATGATCATAGATAAACCGGCTGCCGCAAATACGCCTATTGCTCCCCCTATAAGAAGAATCCAGCCATTAGCTTGAAACGCAAACGCCAACGTAAAAACCATCGTCTCCAGCGCCTCGCGCCCTACCGTAGAAAAAGCCAGCAGACCAATTGCAAAACCCGACCCCGCAGCGCTTGCTTTTGCTGTAATTTCTTGCTTCACAGTGCTGCTGTGCGCTTGCACCCAAAAGGTCATCCCAGTTAAAATGATAACAGCAAAAAGATACGCAATCGTTTCAAAAATGGTTTGCCCAACCGAATTAATATAACCGCCGCGAATTGTAGTATATAAAATAATTCCGGCAAGCAGTGAAGCGACTAACGCTGCGCCGATTCCTATCCAAACCGCCCTGATTTCTTTCGGCCGGTTTAGCCGCCGCAAAGCCGCTAGCATAATGCTGACTATTAACGTCGCTTCAAGCCCTTCGCGCAAAAATAGAAAAAACGAAGCAAGTAACACGGCAAACATGGTATATTCCCCTTCACACGCCCATAAAATAACCTCTGATTCATACCGTACCACACTTTAATTCCGAGTATCAAGGTCGGATATAAATTATTACAGCAGAAAAGATATATGATACGCTCTTGCCTCGCCGGCGTTTTGCGCGTACAATAAAAAGACACATAATACATTGCGTAAAACTGCTTAGATATATTGTGAAAATCAAATCAGCAGAATGAGGGCATAGGAAAATGATTACGTTAGACGAACTTGCGGGGTATTTTGAGACAAAGCATTGGAAATATCGTGTGGAGTCTGAAAATAATACTGTTCGGGCAGAATTTGATGTGCGCGGCGGTAACGTGCGAATGTCTGCGCGATTAAATGCGGAAAATGAAACTATTTCATTTATTGTTCAAGGATTAGGGCAAATCAAAGAAACTCGTAAAGCAGAATGTCTTGAAGCGCTGATGCATATTAATTATAATACAGTGCTTGGCAAATATACCCGCGACGCCTCTGATGGAGAAGTAACCTATGAACTTGCCATTCCGTTGAATGGCGCTGATTTTACTTATGATCAGTTTTTGCGCTGCATGATGGTTACCCTAGGCACGGTAAACCGCTATGGTTATTTAATTAATAAGATTGTTTGGGCCAAAATGGAGCCGCTGAAAGCAATTGAAGATGAAGAACGTGAATCGGTTAATATTTCCGATTCATAATCGAAACAACCAGAGGCTAATTTATGAAAACAGCCATACTTGGTTCGGGCGCATGGGGAACCACCTTGGCGGTTTTACTGCATTCCGCCGGGGCGTCGGTTTCGCTTTGGGAATATAACCCAACGCGCGCCGAAGCTATGCGCAATTCCCGCGAAAATGCTGAATTTTTACACGGCGCAGCAATTCCCGCGGCAGTGCTTATTACAGCAGACGCCGCTGAGGCGCTGCAAGGCGCGGAAGTAGTCTTATTTGTTGTTCCCGCTCAAAAAATGCGCGAAAATATTCGCGCTGTGCGCCACGCTATTCCAAATGGCGCATATGTGGTGACAGCGTCAAAAGGAATAGAGCTGACTACTCTGCGCCGCATGTCACAAATACTGCAAGAAGAGCTTCCGGAAACATTTGCCGATAACATTGCCGCGCTCAGCGGACCAAATTTAGCCGCAGAAATTGCTGCAGGGCAGCCGGCTGCGGCAGTAGTGGCTTCGGTAAATATTCAGACAGCCGCAATATTACGCGACGCATTAAACGCGCCCTTATTTCGGGTATATTCAACCGATGATATTATCGGAGTAGAATTGGGCGGCGCACTGAAAAATGTTTTAGCAATTGCCATCGGCGCGTTGGATGGCTTAAAATTCGGAGTTAATGCTAAAGCAGCGCTAATGACCCGCGGCATTGCTGAAATTGGGCGTTTAGCAGTTGCGGAAGGCGCACATCATCTAACGCTGGCCGGGCTGGCCGGGTTGGGTGATGTTATTGCAACCTGTTCCAGTCCGTTAAGCCGCAATTATTCTTTAGGTTTTGAATTGACCTCAACCGGTGTTTCCTTAGAAGCAATATTACAAAAACGCCATTCCGTCACCGAAGGAGTCGCCACATCCTATGCGGCTTTAGAGATGGCGCGCCGCTGCGCTATTGAAATGCCGATAGCTCGCGCCGTGTGTGATCTTTTTGAGGGCCGCAAACCGATTGAATTGGTGGAAGCTTTGCTGCGCCGCGAGCGAAGGGCAGAACGAGATATATGACTGAAACTTTTGAACAGATAATGCGGCAAATAGATCAAAATATCCAGCGCATACGCTCACAAATCGCCGACGCGGCAACAGCAGCTGGCCGGCAGTCGGATGCTGTTACATTGATGGCGGTTACGAAAGGATTTCCTTCTCCATATGCGGCTGAAGCGGCGCGGCGCGGAATTTCTGTGTTTGGGGAAAATCGTGTGCAGGAAGCATTGACAAAAGCTGCGGCGCTGCCAAACTTGCGGTGGGAAATGATTGGAACGCTGCAACGCAATAAAGTAAAAAGCGCTGTCAAAGTTTTTCAGCGCATTCAAAGTATTGATTCTATTGAACTGGCGCTGGCGCTTAACGCGGCGGCGCAAACGCTGCAACAACCGCTTGAAGTGTTTGTTCAGGTTAATATTTCCGGTGAAGCGACAAAACATGGCGTACAGCCCGAATTGGCGCTGCAGCTGGGTGAGGCTATTCAATCCTTGCCATATTTGCGCGGCGGTGGTCTTATGACAGTTGCGCCTTTTGCGGAAAATCCGCAAACTATTCGCTGGGTATTTGCGGAACTGCGCGCCTTGCGCGACAGTTTTCAAGCGCATTTTGGGGATTCATGGCAAGATCTTTCTATGGGCATGTCTCATGATTTCGCAGCGGCTATTGCGGAAGGCGCAACATTAGTGCGCATTGGGTCGGCGTTGTTTGGCGGCCGCAAATAAATTTGATTGCTCTTTAACTCTATCGTAAAAATAGTTTGCGTGGTCAGCTCTATGTACGCGGCGCAAACAACCGTTCTATGGAGCATTACGTCATTCGCAATTCTTATTAATCCGCATAATAAATTTATCTGTCCCGTTTTCTCCTTTTTTCAGGTATATAGTATTGAACATAGATTATATACGTGTTTTTCAAATAGATGTTCGTCTGCTATAGACCTGAACCTTGAGCAGAAATAAGGGGAATTTGGGAATATCCCAAACTCTCTGTCAAGGGTACATGTGCCCTTGGAGTCTGCTTATGCCTTGCTTCCAATCAGCGCTATAACAGAAAAACATCCCCGAACTTTCGCTTCAGCACGGAAAACCGGGGATGTACATGGAGCAGACGTCCCTTGTATGTGGTTCTGGGGTATCCCCAGACCTCCCTTTGTTGCAGATACGAGAAACATACGCTTCTCTTTGAAGCGAAAATCCTAATTCTATGCGGCGATTTATGCAATTATTTGTGGTGGGGGTATACATATGGCAATACATGTGCCGTTACAGCAAAATAAGCCGGCAGCACGGCGTTTCTTGGCAGCGATACGATTATTATTTTCACAATCGGCGCCTGCCGATCCATCTTTGCCAAAAGCAGACACCAATACAAAAGAATTGCTGCAAAATTTTGAGCAGTTTGTTCATGGGTACGAACGCCAGATTCTTAATTTTTTGTGGAAGTATACCCATGATGAAGACGCGGCGTATGATCTTACCCAAGAAGTTTTTGTGCGCGCATGGAATCATTTTACCGAAATACAATCGCAAACTAATCCGCGCGGCTGGCTGTACCGTGTTGCCGTAAATTTAGCAAACACGCGATATCGCAAAAGATTGCAAGAAGTTCAGACACAAATAGTTTTTGACAATGCGCTGGAATTATCATCCAGCGACCCATCCCGAAAAATTGCTGAACAAGACGCTATTGCCAAAACACTGGCGACACTGCCACCCAAACAACGCATGGCGCTGCTGCTAAGAGACGCCGATGGCTTTTCCTATGACGAAATCGGCAAAATACTCGGTTATTCACACGCCGCCATAAAAAAGATGATTGCCCGCGCCCGGCAGCGATTCCGTGAAATCTATCTGGGACGGGAGGAAGCGCAATGAATAATCAGTTGATTTGTGAGAAGCAAGTTTCCTTTGGAACACTATCGGCATGGAAAGATCACGAACTTTCTCCAGAAAATGAACAGACGTTAAGCAGCCATATATCCAATTGCGCATCTTGCCACCAGCGGCTGCAAGGAATGGATACAACCGGCCATTTATTACAAAGTTTAAAAGAACTGGAGCCGGGAAGCAGGATATGGGATGGTGTGCGGCTGCGTGTGAACAATCCACAAAATAAATTGGCGCTAGTAAAAACAACAAAACCACTCGGCGTTGAAAGGACCAATGACATGAACAGAAAACAATGGTTAGCGGCGCTCGCAAGTTCTGTTGCCGCAATTATGGTTATTACTTTATTTGCGGTGATGCTGCATGTTTATACGGGCAAACCTTCTAACACAAGCAGAGCAACAGCGACAGCGACAGCAACAATGGCAGCGACAGCAACGGCGGCGCCAACGGTAAACCCCAGTCAAACACCAATTATAAGTGGTCAATCTTTTGCGGCGCAAGAAATACCGATTGCATCATCTTCAGAAAGTATGGGCACTATTCAGTCGTATTCACCCAGCCAAGTATATGCGTTTGGCTACGATGGTTTGAACGGAACACCGCTGATGTATCAATGGAACGGCGCTAAATGGACCAATGAGCCGGCTGTAAGCAATATGCAAGCGATATATGTAAGTGAAATAAACCCAAACGATATTTGGGAGTTGACAACTCTTACATTTAATGAACCTCGGCCTTATGACCTGATTCATTGGAACGGCTCTAAATGGACTCAGATGAATTTTGGTGATAACGGAGCGGGAAGTTATGGTCCCTTTACTGCGTTTTCTGACACGAATATACTCTTTTTATTTAATATGAAAGGAACTGGCGGCGAATTGCAGCGCTTTAACGGATCCGGAGTCACTCCTGTTTCTATCCCGGCTTCGGTATTCAATTTAACGGATATGGCGGCAATTTCTTCAACCAATGTGTGGATATCCGGGACATCGGCAGATAAAAATTTTAATCCTGCCGGGGCATTGATACTCAACTGGAACGGAACAAAGGTAACTGCATATTCCAATCCATTGCAAAATGACACAACCGCAAATTTAGCCGGTATATCCGGCGATTCAGCCAACGATGTGTGGGCGGTGGGAAATAATACTGCCGGAGCAGTAATAGAGCGCTGGAATGGCGCAGTGTGGGGCAGTATAACACCGTCGTTCAACACAGCAGATGTACAATTAAATAGTGTAAAAGCGTTTAGCGCTAACGATATATGGGTTGGCGGAAGCCAAGGAGGGCAGCCGTTTGCCGCAATATATAACGGCGCGGTATGGACACAGGAACCGATTGCAGTAGCGGGAACAAGCGGCGCCATCGATTCAATCAGCGGAACCGGGGCCAATGATGTCTGGTTTTCCGGCTCACAAAAAACTGGGATAGGCACACAGCAAGGCTGGCTAGATCATTGGAACGGCAGCGCATTTACTTCCTACTTGTTCATGGGTTCTACTCAGGCCGGCGGCGAATCATTGCAAGCAATCACGGCAATATCTCCGACAGATGTATGGGCAATAGATCCAAACGGAACATTTTTAGCGCATAACGCAAATGGCGTGATTACCACAATTCCCATTCAATTGTCTATTACACAAACCAATGCGCTGGTGGGATACAGCGACACGGATTTATGGA
>JAKAOI010000132.1:0-5429 GCA_021812265.1 Chloroflexota bacterium
CGATCTCTGCGAGGCGGTTGCGGCGTGCGCGCGCAAATGATCTCGCAAGTGTTCGCGTTCTTGTTCATGCGCAAACACCAGATAATCTGCAGCGCGGCCAACGTCACCGGTAAGCGGCAATGAGCCGTGCTGCAGCAGTTTTCTTAGCGGCCGCGCCTGCGCGCTGCCCATCAATTTTTTGCCGTCTACCGTCAGTTCATTGTTATAAGGCACGGCGAAGCACGCGACTAGCCCCTGTTTTTGCTCTGCTTTCGGTTGCGGCGCTTGCTTAGCGGTTAACCCAAGCTGCTTCAGCCCGGCAATCAGCGCGGCGCTGATGCGCACATACGCAGTCATGAGCGCGCCGGCAAGCGCCGGCTCGTCAGAATGCGCCGCTACCGAATACGTCAGTTCATCGGTATGAAAAATTGCCCAGCCGCCGGTTGGGCGCCGCACTGCGGAAACCCCATCAGCGCGCATTTTTTCCTTATATAAAACATCTGCCGGCTGATTTTTGCCGATAGATACCGCCGGCGGACGCCACCGATACAACCGCAGTGTTGCGGGAACCTGCCGATTTCCCGCAAACTCCATAATCGCGCGATCTACCGCCATATTCCAAGCGCCGGTTCCCGGAGTGTCTTCTACAATAACTCTCCAAGGCAAGCGATTTTGAGTTTCCATCTATTGTTCCGCCACTTCCTGCGTATCTATGAGGATTCTGGCGTACTTTAATTTGCCAACACGGACCTCTATGCCATTCTGCGCCGGCAGCTCTAAAAATGGATCTGTAACTTTCTCGACAGCGCCATCTTTGCGGATAGTAACCCCACCTTGCGCAATAAGCTGCCGCGCCATTGATTTGCTTGCCGCCATTTTCGTGTCAACCATAAACTGCACAATCGGTGTTGCGCGCCGCACATAAACCAATGGCATATCTTCCGGCCATTCGCGGTTTTGAAATTGTTTCACAAACGCTTCTTGCGCCGCTTGCGCTGCTTGTGTGGTATGGAATTGCTCTACAATTGCGTGCGCCAAGACCATTTTCACATTACGCGGATTTAGCGAACCAGTCGCCATATCTTTCTTCATCGCCGCCCATTCATCTTCGGGGATATAGGTTAATCCTTCATAGTATGCGTCCATAGCGTAATCGGGCAGCGACATAATTTTACCATACATATCTGCTGGGTCGGCAGTGAGCATAATATAATTATTCAGGCTTTTACTCATTTTCTCTTTTCCGTCCAGCCCAACAATCAATTTGCATGTTACAATCTGCTGCGCCGGCAGCCCGCGGCGTTCCTGAAGCTCGCGCCCAACCAGCAAATTATATGTTTGGTCAGTGCCGCCAAGTTCAACATCTGCTTCTACCGCGATAGAGTCATATCCTTGCAGCAAAGGATACAGAAATTCAGAGATATAAATTTCATTGCCGGATTGGAAACGTTTTTCAAAATGATCGCGTTTCAACATTTGCGCGACGGTTTTTTGATATCCCAGTCGAAAAACATCAGCAAGAGTAAATTGGTTAAACCACTCGCTTTGCCAGCGCACTTCTGTTTTTGATTTATCAACAACAGTAAAGAATTGGTCTAAATAACTTTGCGCGTTGCTTTTTACCTCTTCGGCGGTTAAGGGGGTTCTGGCTCCTTCTTTGCCGGAAGGATCGCCTAGTTGGGCAGTCCAATCACCGACAATAACTACCGCAGTGTGCCCTAAATCTTGAAATTGCCGCAGTTTTCGCAGAACCACACCATGCCCCAGCGTTAAATCTGGCCGGCTGGGATCAAATCCTAATTTTACACGAAGTGGTTTGCCGCGGCGGCCCTTTTGCCGCAACAGCGCTTTTAATTCATCTTCTTTTTCAACTTGAGCAACCGCGCGGGTTAAAACAGTGGTAATATCCATGAATACAAGAACACTCCTAATACTTACAATACGCCAAGGATACTTGCTAGTAAACGTTCATTGACTGCTTCCTAAATAAATAGTTATCCAAGCTGGTCGTGGCGCGGAAAAATTATTTCCACTCTGTTTTTTTAAGATATTGCTCATAGCCACAAACTTTGAAAAATATTTGTTACATGAAGCGCGCGTATGTATTATTTCTTTTCAGCATATCACATAAAGCATAAGCAGATACGCAGCGCGGCGCGCCCCATGCCGGGGGATTGGGGTGTCCCCAAATTTCCCTTATATCCTGCTTGCTCTACTATGCTATAGTTGATAATAAGAACTTTAATAAACAGGAGATGTTCTATCCATTATGTCCTCACCTGATGACGCACCTCTATCAGAGGAACAGAAACGATTTACCGATCTTTATGTAAGCGGTGACGCGCGCTGGGATACCGGTATTAGCCCGCCGGAACTTACAGAAGCTATACAATCTTTATCGCCCGGTGTTGCGCTGGATATTGGCTGTGGAACCGGAACAAACTGCATATATATGGCGGAACACGGCTGGAATGTGACGGGAATCGATTTTGCCCAACCCGCAATCGATACGGCGCAGGCTAAAATTTCAAGCCACGCCGAAACTATCGCCGCCGCCGGAGGCAACGTGCGCGTATATTGCGCCGATGTAACACAGATTGCGGAACCGGCACAGCGCGCACAATTATTGCTGGATATCGGCTGCTTAAACGGTATCCCGTTTGCAAAACGGCAGGGCTATGCCCAAACAGCGCAAAACTTTGCCGCGCCCGGGGCGTTATTCTTGTTGTATACCCACATGCCCGATCCGCAGTTTCCCGGCAGGCCCGGCTGTGTTCCTGATGAAGTTGATGAATTGTTTGGACAAAATTTCACCGTTGAACGCCGAGAATTTGGGGAAGATCGCGGCGCCGGCTCATTTTGGACCTGGCTTCGCAGAAAAGGATAACTGCCCGTGAGCCATTATTAAAAAATTTTTGCGCGTATATACGCCGGATGATTCCTTTTGCTTCTATGCGCGCAAAATGACCGCAGTGTTGCTGTTAATCCATATCAGCCGCCGCTTCGGTTAGGCTGATATAAATTCGTTCGATTTCCCCTGCGAGCGCTATATCTCTTTGCGTAACAATATTTCCGTCGTCGTGCGTTTGCGCACAAAAGAAAACACGGTTATAGCGAATATCTATATCCGGGTGATGACCCATCTCTTCTGCGCATTCCGCAGCGCCGTTTACCAACGCTATCGCATCGGAAAAAGAATTCAGATAATATGTTTTGCATAATGCGCTGTCTTGATATTGCCATCCGGGCAAAGACTGAAGCGCGGCGGAAATTTCCTCATCCGTTAAACCGGCCATATAAAATCTCCTTTGGATAAAAATGGTCTTGCTTTGATCTTCGCACCTATATCATACCTTATTTTCACATTTTGTGGCGCGCTATTCCGTGTATTTTTTCATCATATCCATTCATGCGCGCTATTTCCGCATATAACTCGCCGCTGGGCCGCAGTGTTCGCCCTTGTGTTTCTGTATCCAGCGCATATAATCCGAACCGCATTGTCCAACCTTCGGCCCACTCAAAATTATCGACTAATGACCAGTGATAATAGCCGCGCAGATCGATACCCTCTTCCAATGCGTCATGCATTGCGCAAACTGCTTGCGCTATTACCCATGGGCGCAGTCTGTCTGCGCGGTCGGCTACCCCATTTTCGGTAATATAAATGGGAAGACGAAAACGCGCCACTCGCTGCGCTGCCCGCAATATTCCTTGGGGATAAATTTCACCATAATTGGCGCTTATTCCGGGATCTCCCAGCGGCGCGCCGGCCGGAGTTTCGCGCTTGCCGAACAGCTCACCCGCTGAGCTGAGATTAAATCGAACGGTGTTGCGCGCATAGATATTTAACCCGATATAGTCGGCGGTTTGCTTTACCATACTCATATCGCCGACAAACGGGCGGATATACCATTCCGCAGATCCGGTTTCAATGGCGCGCAGAAAAAATCCGTTAAAACTGAGGTCTTGCTGCCGTGAACTCCAGCGATCCAGCGGCGAAGATTGATTTGCGGGATCGAAAATATTGATATGCTGCGCCCAACTGACCTTCGCGCTTGGCTGAATCCGGTGAATTGCCCGGTATGCCGCGGCGTGCGCTCTGGCCATTCCTGCCTGCGCCAATAGGGTAGAGCGGATATCTCCCTGCCTGCCCGGCGGAAAGTCACCGATGAGATAGCCGAACACGGCGTATACATTCGGCTCATTCATAGTTATCCAAAAATCACATAGATCGCCCAAAGTTTCCACCGCTTTTGTAACGTAGCGTTCAAAATATTCCGTGGCTTTGGGAGATAAAAATCCACCCATATCTTCAAACCATATAGGGTGAGTGAAATGGTGCAGTGTAACCAGCGGCTCTATCTGTAAGTTGCGCAGCGCTTCCAGCATGCTGCGGTAGCGCCGCAGCGCCGCGTCATCCCACTGTCCCTGAATCGGTTCGATACGGCTCCATTCAAGCGAAATGCGCAAGGCGTTCAAATGCAAATCTTTGGCGCGCTGAAAATCTTCTTCGGCAATATTCCACCAATTGCAGGCTGCCCCACTGCTGTCACCGGATTTTATGTGGCCTTGCGCTTCCCAGCGACTCCATTGGTTTTTTGTAAACCCCTCGTACTGATGCGCCGCCGTAGCTGCGCCCCAGCGAAATTGTTCCGGAAATGCGGTTATTGCCATAGTGAAGCCTCTTTTTAACGCAATAATTTTTATAAAGAATAATGGGAAGTTGTGGGGACACCCCAAAACCCCGGCATGGGGCCTGCTGCCCCATGCAACCCTGCTGTGTCTGCTTTCGCAAGCAGGCGCGTTATCGATTTACCGAATTCATATCGGCATAGCGATCGCCTGCCACTGCGCCGATTGGAAAAGCTGCCCGCAACTGCTGCAATTCCTCATGGGAAAGCTGAATAGAAACCGCGTTACAGTTTTCTTTCAGATATACCCTGTGTTTTGATCCGGGAATCGGCGCGATAAATTCTTCTTGCGCCAGCAGCCAAGCCAGCGCTACCTGCGCCGGTGTCGCCTGCCGGTTTGCGGCAATTTTTTGCACAGTTTCCAGCATTTGCGCATTTTTAGCTAAATTTTCTCCCATAAACCGTGGCGTTGCGCTGCGATAGTCGTTGGGAACTTGTTCGGGTTTTGTCATTGTTCCGGTCAAAAATCCGCGGCCCAAAGGACTATAGGCGACAAAGCCTATGTGCAGTTCGCGCAGCAGCGGCAGTATTTCTAACTCCGGTTCGCGAGACCACAATGAATATTCGGTTTGCAGCGCGCTGATGGGAAACACAGCGTTTGCTTTGCGGATGGTGTGCGGCGCCGCTTCCGACATTCCTAAATAACGGACTTTTCCTGCTTTTACAAGATCTGCCATAGCGCCGATAGTGTCTTCAATCGGCACGGTGGTGTCTACTCGGTGCTGATAATACAGATCAATATAATCGGTTCCTAACCGC
>JAKAOI010000132.1:5439-6654 GCA_021812265.1 Chloroflexota bacterium
CTTGAGTGACGCCTCGCAAGACGCTTTTACATACTCCGGCCGGCCATTTATGCCGAGGCGCGCGCCGTCTTCACTTCTTTGAATGCCGAATTTTGTCGCCAAAACCACTTTTTCTCTGCGGCCTTTTATCGCGGCGCCAACCAGTTTTTCGTTGGTAAACGGGCCATACATATCTGCAGTGTCAAAAAAATCGATTCCCAATTCTATCGCTTCGTGAATGACGGCAATAGACTCCGCGTCATTGGGCGTTCCGTAGAATTCCGACATCCCCATACAGCCTAATCCAATTTCAGAAACAACTAACCCTTGTGAACCAAGTGTGCGTTTTTGCATGCTAAACCTTCCTTTATGAGCAGGACTTTCGCTTCTGTGAAAAACTTGCTCTAAATAAAATATACAAAAAAAATGCGTCACACTGCCGTAACATTTTTTGTAATGGCGTGGCGCATAATTGAGGAACGAATCCCACACATTGAAATGTGTGGCTGGGTGGCGGCGCTGGCGGAAATGATTGTTTTGTCGTTCGTATCTAGCCACATGTTTTAACATGTGGTTTTCGTTATACCGGAAATGTTTTACAACGAATCCCACACATTGAAATGTGTGGCTATGTGGTGTGCTGGCGGCAAACGCTTAGCCATATGCATATACAATACATATTTGCTCTTTTGCGATCATAGTATTCATTTATTTCTTTTTCTTCAATATTTTACTTTTCTTTGCAAGCGAAAGTCCTATATTTTTCTTGACATTAGAGAATGCTCTATTCTATTATTGAATCAGTAAATTATTTCAATGTTATCTCTCTTTGTTATTTGGTATAAAGAAATGGAGCATGGTATGCGTAAAAAACCTCGCAGATCCTTCATGGGAAATTATCCCAAAAATTTTGTCCATTTTCTGCGCTTCTTTCATTGGGTATTTTCTATCTACCTTTGGGGTTTTGTTATTTTAGGGGGCATTATTGGCAATTATGTGCAGCAATGGCTTGTGACAGGCCAGTTCAGCAGTTTCATGGACCTATTTGTTGTGCGGTTGGTTTTGGATCATTTGCCCGTGAGTATTCCTGGGTTCCTTGCTATCGTTGTCCTTTGGTGGATTGGATGGGAAGCTGAAAAAGAATGGCAACTGCGAAAAACGGTGACCTGGACGAAAGAGCAGCAGCAAGAATATATCACCGATGTTGTGAAAAAATATGGCGAGATACGGCTGGTC
>JAKAOI010000133.1 GCA_021812265.1 Chloroflexota bacterium
TTACTCCGGCCCTGATGAATATTTTAGGAAAAGCCGCATTTTGGCCGTTTATACCCAAGTTGGCGCCCGACTCAACCAAAGAAGAAATCGGTAAAGGCTTGTGGGCAGGCATTGCAAATTTTGTGGTAAAACGCCCCATTATTTCTACAATATCCAGCGCTTTGCTGCTGGCAATATTTGCGTTGGGCAATATTGGTGTTCCCGCCGCGTATAATCAGTTAACTGCGTTACGCGCGCCTACACAGTCTTCGCAAGGGTACTCAATATTAGCTAAACATTTTGCGCCGGGAACTTTGGCGCCGTTAAACATTGTGCTGCAATTAAAGCCGGGCAGCAACGCATACCAACAATTTGCTGCCATCGATCAGATTACCCAAGCAGCGCAAAATACACCCAATATAGCGGAAGCAGATGGCCCGACTCAGCCATCAGGAAAATCCATAGGTATTACACCCACTACGCTGCAAAGTGATTTCGCCGCTTTGCCGGATGCGTTAAAAACGGCAATTCGCTCCGGAACATATTCCGGCGCCGGCGGCGCGCCTTCATCTGCCGCTAATCCTGAAATCATCGGATTATACGCCGCAGCGTCGCAATTTATTTCTGCCGATAACTCAACAGTATCCCTGAAAGTAACACTCAATACCGATCCATACGGAACACAGGCGCTGAACACGATGCAGCCATTGCTTACAGCGATTCAAAAAGCCGCAAAAAATGCTGGGCTGCAAACAACATTCATCGGACTTGCGGGAATTACACCAACCCTTACCGACACCCGAGCGGTAAATATAAACGATATTTCCTTTATCATACCCATTGTTTTGATTATTATTGCTGTTATTTTAGGGCTGCTGCTGCGCAGTATTGTCGCGCCAATATATTTACTTGCTGCAGTCTCGCTCAACTACGCCGCTGCTTTGGGTATATCATCCTTTTTCTTTACAAAAATTCAAGGAGATGAAGGATTATCATACGCCGCGCCGCTATATACCTTCATCTTTCTTGTTGCCCTAGGCGCAGACTATACCATCTTTTTGATGTCGCGAGTGCGTGAAGAAACCGCTCATTTGGGGCTGGAAGCAGGTATGCGCATTGCTTTAAGCCGAACCGGTGGCGTTATTACTTCCGCCGGACTCATTTTGGCAGGCACATTTGCCGTGCTGACTACACTACCCTTGCGGGATTTATTTCAATTAGGGGTAACCGTTGCCACAGGTATTTTATTGGATACATTTGTTGTCCGCGGATTTTTGGTTCCGGGAATTGTTATACTGCTAAAAGACGCCAATTGGTTTCCCGGAAAAATTATCCCGCGGCAGCGGCAAGCCAAATAATAATTGCCGCTCCGCATAGCGGTTGGCTGACATATCCTTTTTTCACAAAATGAAAACATTCGGCTGGTTGGATGGTATAGTAAAGAGAGATCACGGAAAAATACTAAGAACAACCGGCTGATATTTTCTGTATGAATATATCCGGTTTTATAGGTTTATTAGGATAGGAAAGATATGGATTCTCAAAATGATCCATCGTATACCGATACCGCGGAATCCGGTGAAGATTTTTTTCCTAAAACAACAAAGACGGATACACGCCATCGCAAAGAAAGCCGCCGGCATGCGCGCCGCGAACTGATTGTGTTGGCAGAGGAAATAGCCGTCGCGGCGACAGAAATAGCGGCAAAACATCGGGCTGGTTCCGCGCGGAATGATTATTTAGAATGTGTATTTGCCTATACCCAGCTAGCGGATGAAGCGGTTAGCGGCTTTAGCTCCGAAACATTCAGCAAGGTAACGATATCGGAGCCATACCGCCGCAAAGCAGTTGCGGCGACCCGCAGCGTCAGTAAGCTGCAGATTACGCTGCAAGGCGAAGAAACAGAAACAGCGGCAAACAAGCGCGCGGCGCTTCCTATGTTTTGGAACATGCGCGCGCGCGGTTTGCAGTTGGCGTTACAAAGCTGGCGCAACTGCTTTGGCGCGCTGCACACCGACGCTGCGCCGGAAATTTCTGCAGTAACCGAAGCCAATGAAATGTTGAAAAGCGCATATGGAATCGCAGCAATGCCTTCATGGGCGCTTTTATTTTGGCGCATCATAACCGGCGCGGCGGCTTGGGTATGCGGGCTGCTGGCAGCGCTGTATATTGCCGCCGCCGCCGGCGCGCTGAGCGGCGGAATGAATCCGCAAACTATGCGAATAACTCTTATTGCCGCAGGAGCCGCTATTTTGGGGATATTGCTGATTAGTGAATTGTATATATATAAATACACGGCGCTAAATCGTATCGGCGCCGCACGCTGGCGGCGAAACACTGCTATGGGCAGAATTGCCGCCACAAAATACGACACATGGATTGCTGTATTGTTTACGCTGCTGCTTTTATTGCTTGCCGGCGCCAGCGTCGCCGGATGGTTTTCTCTCAATAATACTGCGGCGTTTGCCGGACTGCAAAACGCTTGGCGCACAAACTCGGACGTCGGCGCGCACATACACACCTTAGCGGAAGCGCTGCAAGGATTCTTATTGCCTTACACCGCAGCAATATATGGCGTCTTCCTTATACCTGCAGCTATATTGCTTTTCCCTTCACTGGCCGCCGCGCTGCATGTATACGCCGGTCAAATGATCGCGGCAACCGGCCGAATCAGAGAATATCGCATATTTTATGCGCGAGTAAATCTAAGAAACAGCTTTTTATTGTGGCTGTATGGCATAGTCATTGTAGCAGTATGCGCATTGACGGCAGCGTTTACCCAAACATTTTTCCCAATTCTTGCCTATATTGACGGTATAAAATTTTCCTATGTTTTCCCAATTGCCGCCGCAATCGGCGCAGGAATATATATCGCCCTCATTTGGTATCCGTTTGCGCGCGGAGTAAGCCGATGGCGCGCGACGCAGTTGCGCTTTTTCGCCAATCAGCGGCGGGACCTGAATATGCGTATGGATACTTTTGACGGCGCCGCTTCAGACAGTGAAGTAACTCAAGCGCGCATGGCTGTTACCTTGGCTGAATATGCGCAATTGCAAGAAAATGATTTGAGCAGAATAAAAATAATGCCCTTCGCATGGTTTACAGAATTATTAGTATTCATTGTTATTTTGCTTCTCTCCTTTTTAACAGATCAATTTTTGCAGACAGTGTGGAGATTTTTTCGATAATACGCCGGAATTATTCGGAATAGCGGCGGAGTCAATGAAAACGATTGGCGCAATTGCAGCGCTGTTTGTTATACTATCCCATAAACCGGCCCCGCAGAACGAAAGCCATAGCGCAACATACAGCTTCTGTGTTATACTATGAATAACAAACCGACTCATCGGTTGGTTTATATATTGCCGGATTTTTGACTGCCGACTTTTTACATTGCAGATATTGCTGGCGGCAAATCCGCGCAAAAAGCCTGTGATGAAAGTAAACCAGATTGTATGAACGCTTCAGCTACGCATACGAAAAATACAACTACCTTGTGTTCACCGGAAAGAATGGACTCAGTAAAAGAGTTTCTTGCCCAAACCCGGCAAACCATTGCCGAAACTACCGGCGCAGCGCTATGTAGCTATGTGTTTGCCGTTGATAAAATAGATCTGCTTTTGGCATACGAAGCCGCGCAAAAATGCTCCCCCGCCTTCGCCGTTTTTTATCAGCGGCCAGAAAGCGATTTTGCCGCCGCCGCGTGGGGCAAAGCGTGGGAGGCCGCCACAGCCGGCGCAGCTAGCATGCGCGAGGCGGCAAAGCAATGGGATGCTGTCGCAGAACACGCCGCTATTCATTTTGAAACCGCTCTCTCCGCCGGGCCATGGAGTTTTCCAATAGCTATGGCAGGTTTCGCGTTTGATCCGCAACGGCAAAGATCGGAATTGTGGCAGAATTTTCCGGACGCATCGGTGGTTGCTCCGGAAATAACATGGATACAAGCAAACGCAGCTTCTGTAATGATGTGGACGTTTTACATTACAGCCGAATCTTCGATTGAAGAAATGGCGCAGCAATTGGCAAGCCGGTACGCCGAATTTGCCGCACTGTATCCCTCTGCCACGCCGGCGAAAAATACAACGGAAAGCGCTGCGCAACAAACTGTTATGCGCCCTATGCGAAGCAATAAAGAATGGATGGAATATGTTTCCGGTTGTCTGGCAGAAATAACCAATGGCGCCGGTGAGAAAATTGTGCCGGCGCGCGCAGTCTCAGCGGAAAGCGCGGCCGGTTGGGAGATAACAGCCGGCCTCGATTATTTGCGTCGCAATTATCCCGCTGCGGTTATATTTGCCATTGCGCGGAGCGGCAGCGTTTTTATGGGCGCGACACCCGAGCGGCTGGGCATGGCCGCCGACAGCAAGGTGTATACCATGGCGCTGGCGGGTTCGGCGCCCCGTGGAGCTACCGCGGATGAAGATGAAAAAATTGAGCGAGAACAGTTATTCAGTTTAAAAAATATGCGGGAACATCGGGTAGTTTCCCAGTCAATTACCACGGCGCTGCGCCAAATAACCGAATTTATTGCCGCAGATGAAACACCCAAAGCCTTAAAACTGCACAATGTGCAGCATTTACTGACACATATCAGCGGCAAATTGCAACGCCGGCGCTCCATTCTTGATGTTGTTGAAGCCTTGCACCCAACTCCGGCAGTAGCAGGCTTGCCGCAAAACGCCGCGCTGCGGTATATTCGCAATAATGAAGCGCTGGACCGCGGCTGGTACGCTGCGCCAATCGGCTGGCTGAACACAAACGGCGACGGAGAGTTTTGGGTCGCCTTGCGTTCCGGAATCATTACCGGCGCAAACGCCACCTTGTTTGCCGGCTGCGGAGTTGTGCGCGGATCTTTGCCGGAAGATGAGCTGCGCGAATCTGAAATAAAGCTGCAAGCCATGAAAGACGCGCTGCGTATCGCTGAGGTTAAAAATACTATATGAATGAAACCAGTATTGCGCAAGATTTTCCCAACGCATTATATGCGTTTACCGGCGCGTTTTTTGATGAATTAGCGCGTTCCGGCGTGCGCCATGCAGTATTTTGTCCGGGTTCGCGTTCTACGCCGCTGGTTATGACGCTGACAAAAGAGCCGCGCATTCGCCTGTGGAAGCAAATTGACGAACGCTCTGCGGCTTTTTTTGCGCTTGGCGCCGCTAAATATCTGAAAGAGCCGGTCGCAGTTATTTGCACCTCCGGCACTGCGGCGGCAAATTTTCTGCCCGCTATTGCCGAAGCGCGCTTATCACACATTCCACTGATCGTTATCACGGCAGATCGCCCGCATGAATTGCGCGACTGCGGCGCGCCGCAAACAATCGACCAAATCCATCTCTATGGAGGACAGGTAAAATGGTTTTCCGAGGCGCCGCTGCCTGAAGCTTCTAACACCACCCTGCGCTACATCCGCACGCTGGCTTGCCGCGCCGCAGCAGAAACGCTGACCGCTCCATTTGGCCCCGTGCACATCAATATGCCTTTCCGCGAGCCGCTTACTCCAGAGATTGATCCGAATTTTCATCCGGAAAAACTGGATGAAACTGCGCTGTTTGGCAGAGCAAACGGCGCGCCATTCGTGGCGGCGCGTCACGCAGAATACAGCGCCGCCGATGGGGCAACCATGGCGCAATTAGCGTCACTGCTAAACAACTCCGAAAAGCCGCTGATCATCGCCGGCTCTCAGCCCTTCCCATCACACCAATCCGCATTGCTGCGCTTCGCCGAAGCAAACGCTGTCCCCGTCTTGGCAGATCCGCTATCCGGAGCGCGAGGCGCAACCGCTGCGTGCGTAATTTCAGGATATGAGATATTTTTGCGCCATCGGCCAACTTCTCATCGACTGCAGCCGGATCTCATAATTCGTGTCGGAGCTGCGCCAGTCTCAAAAATCGTCAATCAATGGCTGGAAACATTTCCGGCTGTTCCGCACATTATTGTGGATGACTCATTTGGATGGAATGAACCTTCTCATATTGAATCAATGTATATCCGCGCGCATAGCGAGGCCATTTTTGCGCAACTGAACGCCGACCCCACAATGGCAAATCTGCCGAAAACACCATGGCTCCAAGAATGGCGCCATATTGATTCTGTCGCCGCTGAAGCCGCTGATAACGCCTGCAATGCGTTTACGGATATGTTCGAGGGCCGGTTATATCGGGAATTAGATCGCATACTGCCGGATAACGCAATCTTATTTGCCGGCAACAGCATGCCAATCCGCGACACCGACACATTTTTTTGGCGGAAGAACCGCCCGATTACCATATTGGCAAACCGCGCCGCAAACGGTATTGACGGCGTTGTTTCCACAGCGTTGGGGGTCGCCGCAGCCTCGGGCAAGCGCGTATACTTGGTAATAGGCGATACTTCGCTGTATCATGATATGAACGGGCTGCTGGCGGCGCAGTTAAATCACCTGCCATTAACAGCGCTGGTGATCAATAATAATGGAGGCGGCATATTCTCGTTTTTATCTCAGGCAAACTATCCCGAAACATTCGAAGATCTATTTGGCGCGCCAATCTGCCTAGATTTTCAGCATACGGCAAAACTCTATGGCGCGCAGTATACTTTTATTGAATCATGGAATCACCTGCGCGGCGCGCTGGATGAACCGGCCAATCAAACCGGCCTTG
>JAKAOI010000134.1 GCA_021812265.1 Chloroflexota bacterium
GATCTATCATCGTAACACTAGGCAGATTTTCCATGGCAAAATTCTTTCCCGGGGAAACTATCAGCAGAATTCACGGAAAAGCGCGGGTTATTCAAGGCAGAATTGTGCTGCCGCTCTATCATCCTGCGGCGGCGCTGCATCAAAACGCGCTGAAAGCCACACTGCTTGAAGATTTTAAGCAAGTTCCGGCGGCGCTAGCCAATGCGCGCAAAAAGGCGCAGCAAGAGACACAAACAAATCAGCCAAGCGCAGCCCTGCAAGTTGAAGCCAATGCGAAAAAAAATGAGCCTGATAATCCTGAGCAATTATCGCTGTTTTAATTTGCCCAACATACCCATTATTTATACAGCGCAAAACAGCGCTTTCAAATATCTGGATTCTGGCATTGCCAGCAAAACGGGATGATCGATTCCGTGTTCCATTTCCTGGAAAATACGCAGGGGTGTTTTATTTGCTTTCACACCGGCGTCAATAACGGTTTCACGAAATTCTTCAAGTGTAATAGGCCCCGAACATGAACAGGTGAGCAAAACACCATTTTCCGCTGTAAGATCTAACCCAAGTTTATTCAGCTTTTTATATGCGCGCAGCGCCTGCGGTTTATCTTTCATGGATTTGGCAAACGCCGGCGGATCGAGAATTACAATATCAAATTTTTCGCCGCCGGCAATCATACGATCCATTTCGGTAAAAGCGTCGCCCACAATAAATTGGCTGTGCTGCGGATCGAATCCGTTCAACTCCATAATATCTTTAGCCATGGCAATTGCCGGCCCCGATTGATCGACACTGGTAATTTTTCGCGCGTGGTTCAGCGCCGCCATTACGCCAAAGCCGCCCGTATAACTGAACATATTTAAGACTGATTTTCCTTGGGCTAATTGGCCAATCAAACCGCGTTTATCGCGTTGATCAAGGAAAAAACCGGTTTTCTGCCCTTTTTGAATATCCACGCGAATAGTTGCGCCATGTTCTTGAATATCAACAAAATCGGGAGTTTCTCCCCATAGCGCATGCGGAAATTCGCGTTCCAGACCTTCACGGGTACGGCCAAAAATGTCATTGCGGGCAAAGATTCCTTTTGGCTGCATTTCTGCGACCAAAGCTTCAATAAACAAACCCTGTAAAGCGTCGGCTCCGGCGGTAGAAAACTGCACGGAAAGATAATCGGCGTATTTATCGGCAATGAATCCCGGCAATAAATCGCCTTCGGAATGGATGAGCCGATATGCGTTGGTTTGCTGATGGCGCTCCAAAGATTCTCGCAGCTTCATAGCGCCGCGAATTCGCTTCTTAAAAAAATCCAAATCAATTGGCTCATCTTGGTTCATCGTTAAAATACGAATCGCAATATCGGTTTCAGCGTTATAGTATCCCCTGCCTAAAAATGAATTATCTATAGCGTATACATCCACTAGCCCACCGCGCGGGACCTGCGGCAAAGGAGCCTGAATGGCGCCAGAAAAAATCCACGGATGGCCTCGTATAATATCTTTTTCACGGCGCGCTTTCAGCCGCATGATCGGTAAAACCATTATTTGGTGTCTCCTGAGCTGTTTTGATTGCGCCAAGCGGCAAGTATTGTATATCTTTGCGCCGCCACGCACACTACCGCAGAGCCGGCAAAGCAGATAGCGGCAAATATCGACACAAGCGCAATATGGCTGAGCGACCAAGATATCCACGCCAATAATCCAAGCGCCGCGAAAAACAAACTATACCGAAAAATATTCAGCGCACCTATCCATTCTTCTAACAGCGCGTTTTTTGTCCACTTTGGAGCTGCTGACGCAATACCCCCGAAAACAGCAAAAAGAATCGCCAAAACAGCGGCGGCGCTTTTTCCTAATGTGATGGCGCCAATATACAACATGTACAGGGTTATGGCAGTCGGCAAGCCACGCGCTGCGGCTCCGGTCCATACTTCAATGCGCGAAAACGGCTCAGATTGCGTTTGTTCGGCTGTTTGAGGCAAATCATTCCTTAAATCAACTGCCGGCGCAGATGGGCTTGGCGTCGCCGTGTGAATTGGCCTCCGACCGGCTGCAGGCGCCGCCGCCGCGCGCGCAGGCCGTCTGCTTTGCGGACGCGCATGTTTTCTGCCAGATTTACTCATATGTAATACAATTTTCCAATATTCAATGAAAGGCTATATGGCGCTATTATAGCATATTTCCGGCAGGTTCGCTCCTGTTCCCATAGGCACGTACGCCTTCCAACTTCTGGATTTTTGCTTGCAATTCCTCTATGATGCGATCTCGCTCTTGGAGTTGCTGTTCTAGCTTGTGTGCTCTTGTGTCTTTGTCCATGCTCCCAGTATCGTCCCCTTGTCAATACCCTCTGGGCTGTTACCAATCTATTAGCTTTATCTCAGCAATAATGAAAGAGAGCATAGACTACAAGATAGCCTATGCTCTTCCAATCATTTATGATCTAGTCTCAAATACTAGATATTGAGATGAATCCGGAGTTAAAATTGTTATGAATTCACAGTAACTGTTTGTGATGTTGTAGAAGTTCTTCCAAATGCATCTGTGACTGTAAGAGTTATAACATATGTTCCTGGATTATTATAATAATGAGAATCTGTTGAATACGAAGTATCATCAGTATTACCATCTCCAAAATCCCAATGATAATTAGTGATAGCGCCACTAGAATTTGATGCATCAACTTGAATTTCATAAAAAGATCCAAGTGCTGATGCAGTAAAACTTGCTTTTGGCGCTGGGACTGACACTACTACTTCCTGGGAAATACTAGCTGTTTGATTTGCATCATCAGTAACCGTCAAGCTTACTTGGTAAGTCCCAATTTGTGTATAATCATGAGAATCTGTAGGAGAGTATGTCACATCAGTACTACCATCTCCAAAATCCCATTGATAAGTTGAAATTTGCTCACCTGTTGAGGCACTAGCATCAAAATTGACTGGCACAGAGTTATTATACGTATTAAAATTTCCAACAGTTGCTGTAAAAGAAGGTACTGGAGGATTGGGTAAGATACTAAAAGTGACAAATACTGTATTCATGTGAGTAAAATTCTGTGCAGTTGCAAGAGGATCAGATACTGTTAGTTGAACTCTAGCATTTGGTATATATGATTGAAAAGATGTGGTAACAATTTTTCCAATTGCAGTTGTACCATCAGGGAAAGTCCAAACATATGACAAATCATATCCCCTGCTATTAGCCGCAGAAAATTTAATTGGTTGATATTCATGAACGATCTGTCCATTAGAAATTCCAGATATATTTGCTACAACTGGTGGATAAGATGAAAGGATATTATTTGCCACAACAGATGGAGACGTAGTAACAGCTACCAAAAGACAGACGATACTAACAGCGACAACAATTGTTAATCGGTTTAATATTTTTTTTGCCTTTGGCATTGAGGGAGGTGGCGATCCCAATGAAACATGTGAAAATGTTTGTGTTTCTATTGAAGATGGATCGGAATTATCAAATGACATAGATTTCACTCCATAACATATTCTAATTGTTTATTAATTTTGTGACAAATCATCCAAATGTACTGATGCATTTGGTAAAATCGATTGTGGAATAGATTCTTGTAAAAATTCTGCCTTTTTATTGGGCAGCCGAACTATCCACGTAACAAATGCAAGACTAAAAAACAGTGCAGATATCGCTATAGATGCTCCACTTACAATATTACTAATATTCATTAATAGTGTGAAGCTAATATTTAAAGCAAATAATTTACTCGCGATATCAAACACAACTACTATTCCACTTAAAAGAAAAGTTAGTATTATTCCCAGAATCAAAAAAACATGCGAAATGTTATGTTTTCTGCTAGGCAATGTATTTTTTATGTTGTTTTCTGATTCTGGGGTGATCACAACACGATGGGTTATTATACCTAATAAACTACATATAACACCTATAAAAAATACCCAAATAAAAGTACTCGTTAAATCAAGCCCAAAAAAGTTGTGATAATTGGGAACATTATAGGGAAATGTTGAATTATTAAAATTCGAATCAACTCGTATTTGAGTTATCCATGCTAGTATTGTTAATATAATCGCTTCACTTAAGCCAGTAACTAGGGCAATTATACCTTTTTCACTGAAAGTTTGTGGTATAGCAAGGCGTAAAGAAACTCGGCCAGCAAAGAAGAACGCTATTGCAGGAACAAGTATAGCAACAAGATATATATGCGGTAAAGTAAAGAGAGAGAGCGAATTTAGAGAATGCGATGCAATCGGTATTGGATTGGAAAATATGAGAGTGCCTCCACTAAATAAGCCCAAGAACCAAACCATCAGTGGAAAAACAAATATAAATAACATATTTGTTGTAAAAGATGAAGGGAATTGTTCTATAGCAAAATTTGACTGTATATGGAGATTTATTGCGAGATTTGTCTGATTCAGAATAACAACAATAGCGAATATTACAAAAATGAAAGTAAAAATAAGGCTTAATCCTATTCCAGCAAATCCCCCCAAAATACCTGCGACAATCGGTGTACGCTTTGATTTAAACGCAAAAGCAATGATATTAGTTCTCCACTGGGTTCCATAGACCTTTATAACTCCACCAATAGCACTAAATAACGTTCCCCAAATGATACCATAGATCAATGCGCTAAACCACATTGGACCAAATGTAGTATTGGTATTTGTTATAGGATAATACTCAAAATTTATCCCTTGTATTCCCCAAATACCAATAATAAGCGCCAATAAAATACCATAAAAAGGTCCTACCAAAGCAGCTCGACTTACTGCAAAACGTAACCGATTGGAGTAATCAGTTGAACTGGAAATATATCCACCTAATATCAAACAAACTATGGGAATAAGTAAAAGAGTGGTCAATGGTAACCCGAAGGTAATATCTCCATATGCATTAGTATTTGCGTTGGCAGGAATATGAGCTACAAAATAGGCGCCATGTTCCAATGCTACTAGATATAAAAAATGCTCTTGTGCAAACTGCACTATAATGTTGGAAAATAGATTTCCTGATTGATTCAATTGTGCAACAGTATTTCCGAGTATTTTACCTAAAATTGCTGCAAAGATGTATGAAAGACCAAGAACACCTACAAGCGCCACAAGTGCGCCACTCACTGATCCCATAATTGGGTGAGATGCTTGCAATGAAAAATTACGAAGAAAGAATTTTTGTACTGCATTTGTGGGCTGCGCTGTCGATGGATCGGCAGATTCACCCAAAATATCTGGCATAAAAGTAACAGGCCTATGGGATTCGGATGTTAGTGGATTTATTAAGTCAGTAGTAGGGTGTTGTGCTGTTGAATATGGTTGAGAATAGGGATAAAGAGGCTGCGATGGTTGTAAATTTTGTGCTGAAGATGGATGTTGATTTGATAATGGTATGGACTGGGACATACTAAGAATATCAGACCCACAATTAGAACAAAAACGTTCTTGGGGATCAAGAGCCTTCCCGCAGTTTGGACAGTATTGCATATGACATCTTTCTTTCGTTGTATTAATTAATGTGTTTTTTGTTGTACATTTAAATAATTTCCAATGATAATAGCTGCTGATGACACCAAGCAAAGAAATATTCCTACCCCTGGTCCCATAGATACCTGGACTCCAACCATATTAAAAAGCTGCTGAAATTGTTGATTTTGATTTCCTGATTGAGGAGAAATCCAATAAATTAATGCTCCAATAATCGAAGCGATTGCAAATATATAATAAAGTAATATATCACGCAATGGCGGCAATCCTATTTTTAAAATACGGGCAATAGCCAAACCAAGGCACAAAATCGAACTAATAATTGCTATAATTCCAGGCCAAGCTGACCAAGCAGTTATTGTTACTGTATTGGAAACATTAGTCAACAAACTAGTAGAAAACGTTATGCTATACCAAGGTAGAAATGAGCTAATAATGGCAACTATACTTCCGCCAGTAACAAGCCAATGCGGGGGATCTGATGTGAGAGACTGCAAAGGAGTAGGAGGAGCTGGCGCACTTGGTGGTGGTATATATGGCGAAGAATAACCAGGAGGAACTGGTGTACTTGGTGGTATATATGGCGAAGATTCTGGTTTTTGATATGGAATTGATTGTAAAGTTGAGGGAATAGCGCTACCACAGTTAAAACAAAATTTAGCTTCATCTTTGACCTGTGCGCTACATTGTGGACATACAGACATAAAAAAATTCCTCTTTCATATATTTTCAAACTAACGGATGCAAAAAACCATTGAAGTGATCCTGCATTTTTTGTAGTATACAACTTCTCTTACTAGAGAGTCAATATGTATAAAAATTGTGGTAATGGCGATGTAGTCGGGTCTTGTGATATACTCTTGATATGGAACTACTCACATGCCCACGCTGTCAACAGACAGCCAAACAACATAAAATTGGAAGAAACCCATCTGGCTCCCAACGGTATCGGTGTGGCTACTGCTCCAAGAAATATACACCCGTTCCCACCCACCAAGGGTATGCCGCCGAGCTGCGAAAACAAGCCATACAACTCTCTGTTGACGGTTTGAGTTTTCGCCGGATTGCCCGGCATCTGGAAGTGGATCATCAAACTGTTGCAAATTGGGTCAAAGCACATGAGACGACATTGTCTGCA
>JAKAOI010000135.1 GCA_021812265.1 Chloroflexota bacterium
GTCGGACGCCGGAGCCATATGGTGGCTTACTCTGGCATAGATAGTGGTAGACTGCCCAACCGCCGGCGCCATATTTGAAGACCACATACCAAAAGTATACGCAGGAATAGCCGGCGGAGTATTTTGCGGCGCAGCAGGATTTTGCACTGTTATAGCGTTTGCCGCCGCGGGCGCATTTGCCGGCGACAATATATTTACTATTCCGGCAGAGCTGACTATCGTATTACCCGCGCGTAGCGCAATTGCGGAAAAAAGAAGAACAACACTAAACACAATTGCGGAAATCAGCAACAGCCGCGCAAAGTACATAGCGTACTCTGCTTTATTTGGGCGCCTGCTTTTCTTTGATTGCTTTTTCTTCAATAATTTCTTTGCCATAGCGTCTCCATGCGTATTTCAGTGTACATCCATCACACAAATTTTGGCGGAGATTATTTTGTTTTTCGCATGCGGCGCTCTGCGCAAAAAGTCGCAACTTAGTGTGAGCAGAGCGCTGGATAATGCGAAAAATCCGATTTTAAGAGCTTTTTTTTCGTTTAGGTTTTGCCGTCACTGCAGAAAGATCGGCCATTTGAGTGTGAAAATCGGTTACCCGCTCAAAAGCGTCGGCGGCGCGCAAAATTACCGATTCGGCAAACGTATTGCCCAGCAATTGCACACCCACCGGCAAACCTTCGCTAAAGCCGCCGGGAATAGATACGCCACATATGCCCGCCAAGTTTGCCGGAATGGTAAACAAATCCGCCAAATACATAGAATAGGGGTCAGCGGCGCGATCGCCAATCTTAAAAGCAGTCGTGGGAGATGTCGGTGTTACAATAATATCGCACTTCTCGAACGCCTCATCAAAATCTTTTTTAATAAGGGTGCGAACTTGCTGTGCGCGTTTGTAATATGCGTCATAATAGCCAGAAGAAAGCGCATATGCGCCAATCATGATACGGCGGCGCACTTCGGGGCCAAAGCCTTCGGCGCGGGTAGATTTATATACATCTTCCAAATCTTTGGCAGATTCATGCAATGACAGGCCGTATTTTATGCCGTCATAGCGTGATAAATTTGCGCTGGCCTCTGCCGGAGCAATAATATAGTAGCATGGCAGCCCATATTTGGTGTGCGGCAGAGAAATATCTACAATTTTCGCGCCCAGTTTTTTGTATACTTCAATCGCTTCTTCAACGGCTTTGGTAACGCCAGGTTCGGTTCCATCTACAAAATATTCTTTCGGCAACCCGATTTTCATGCCTTTAATGTCACCGGTTAATTCCGCGGCGTAATGAGGAACGGGAACATTTATCGAAGTGGAATCATGCGGATCATATCCGGCGATTGTTTCCAGCAAATATGCGCAGTCGCGCGCGTCGCGGGCAAACGGGCCAATTTGGTCTAATGAAGAGGCAAATGCGATAAGCCCATAGCGTGAAACTCTGCCATAGGTTGGCTTTAACCCAACAGTGTTAGTAAGCGCTGCCGGTTGCCTGATAGAGCCGCCGGTGTCGGAGCCAAGCGAACCCATTGCTTCGCCAGCCGCAACACATGCGGACGATCCGCCGCTGCTGCCTCCGGGCACACGTGTCAGGTCCCATGGGTTATGTGTCGCGCCATAGGCAGAGTTTTCGGTGGAAGATCCCATAGCAAACTCATCCATATTTAATTTACCCAAAAAAACGGCGCCGGCGGAGCGCAACTTTGTCATAACTGTTGCGTCATATGGAGGAATAAAGTGTTCTAAAAAACGCGAACCGGCGGTTGTGCGAATGTCTTTCGTAACAACAACATCTTTAATGCCCAACGGAATACCGGTTAACGGTGAAAGATGGCTGCCTTTTGCTAATTTTTCATCAGCGTTTCGGGCTTCGGATAACGCGCTGTCTTCCAGCACAGTTAAAAATGCCTTAACCGATGAATCTACTGCGCGAATGCGATCGAAATGCGCCTGTGTCAGTTCCACCGATGAAATCTTTTTTTGCCGCAACTGATCGGCTGCTTCGTGTATGGTCCATTGCCAAGGAGCTGTATCGGGAGATTTTTTCTTTGTAGCAGCCATTATTCCAGCACCGCCTTTACACGAGCAAAGTTATCTTCGCGTTCCGGTGTATTAGCCAAAGCTTCATCGATTGGCAGCGATGGCTCGGCGGCGTCTGCGCGCATCACATTAGTAACGGGCAGCACACTGGCGCTGATAGGAACGCCGCTGGTGTCTACTTCTTGCATAGCGGCAATATGGCCGAGTATGTTGGAAAGCTGAGAAGCCAGCGATGTAACTTCTTCCTCTGTCAGTTTAATACGCGCAAGCTGCGCAATACGCATAACTTCATCGCGAGTAAGTTCCATACACAAAATTTCCGTCCTTTTATAGCAAAGATGCGGCGCTTTCCTGCAGCGCCGCATCATATTGTATCGTATTCTTCCGGCGGACCGAAAGAAAGTATTACTGGTTTTTCCGAATCACATTTACTGGTTCGGCGCAAAATAGCATCCTAGGCTGAGCGCTGTTAAGCTTATTTATTACCGACAACACCAACGCCCCGTGAAGATTGGGTAAGCGCCTGTGATTTAGCTTTACCCCAGTTGCGCCATTCGCGATTTTCCCACATGACCAAAAACATACTGGCGTTGAAAATAGAGCTGTACGTTCCTGAAACAATGCCAATTAACAGCGCCAAGGTAAATGAGCGGATGGAGCCTCCGGCAAACAACACCAGCGAAGAAAGCGTAACCACAACTGTAAATGATGTGTTCAGCGAACGCGCCATGGTTTGCAGTAAGCTTGCGTTAACAATCTGATCGAAAGATTCCGTGCGGCTTTTGCGGGAATTTTCGCGGATTCTGTCAAACACAACAATGGTATCATGCACCGAGAAACCGATAACCGTCAAGACGGCGGTAACAAACAAAGTATCTACCACAAAATCTTGCGGGAATAAGAATCCCAAAATAGACCATACACCCAACACAACAAGCACGTCGTGCAGCAAGGCAATGATAGCGCAAACGCCATATTTAAACGACATATTCAAACTGCCGACATTGCTGAAGGCAATTCCAATATACACCAAGATGGCAATAGAAGCTGCAACTACCGCCAAAATGGCGTATAACGTTGTTTGGCTTGCGATAGATGGCCCAACTGTGCTGACTTGTGACTGAAAAATGGGTCCATAGGTATCCAACAGATGCGCTTCAAGATCAGTAAGCTGGGATGTGCTTAAAAATGTTTGTGTTTGCACAGTAACAACTTGGTTTGTAGATCCCTTAAAAACATTGAGCAATTGTACTTTCGTGCCGCTGCTCGAAGCTGTTGCTGTTGTTGAAGCCGCTGCTGCGGCAGTCGCCGTCGCTGTAGCGGTTTTGGTTGCGGCAACAGTTGCTGTTGCCGTAGCGGTTTTGGTTGCTGTACCAGTTGTAGCTGCTGTCGGTGTCGCCGCAGCGCCCGTTTGCTGTACTGGGCCGGTAGTAGGGAGTGCCGCAGCTGTTACTTCTTTTTGAATATCTGCCGCGGTAAATTGAATTGCCGGGCCGCCGCTGGTGCTTTGGGTCGGCGCAATAGAAAACGGCAGAAATGAAACGGTTTTGCCTTGATATTGCACACCAATCAAAGGATTCATCGCTGTGGCTACTGCAATGGAAGGCTGACCGTTTAAGCGGCTTAAAATCGTTTTCTGAAATGTGGAATCAACCGGTTGATCAAATTCCAGCCAAAAAACTTCTACACCGGTGGTATTGGTTTGCTGGGATAAATATACATTTGTGTCGCGGGTATGCGCTTGGGAAGAAAAATACGCCGCTATTTGGTCTGCCTGTGTGCGGGAAACAGTATTTTGAAAGCGGAGATCGACAGTAGAACCGCCGGTAAAATCAATACCTAAATTGAGATGGCCGACAAACAGTAAAGATATCAGCCCGGGCACAATAATCAATCCGGAGATCAGAAAGAAAAGATATTTTTTTGCAGTTAAATTAAACATATTTTATTCTTCTCCCTCGGTTTCATCAGCGGAAGGCGCGGGAAGCAGGCCGTTAGCAGCCCCGGCTAGGGCAGGCTGGTTTTGTCTGATTTTGCGTTTATATGGAGAACCTGTCTGCCTAATTACATCCGCCGGCACACCAAATAAAGCCGGGTGCGACAGCACACCGGGGATTTGGATGACTACATTCAGCAAGGTGCGGGTTACAACCACTGCAGTAAACAACGAAACGAGCACACCTATCAGCAGGTTGGTAGCAAAACCGACAATAATGGTTGCGCCAAAATTGTTTCCAAAGATAGACAAAATCAAGCATGTGATGATGGTAGAAGCGTTTGAGTCTCTGATCGATGGCCACGCGCGGCTCCAACCGAATTCAATGGCAGACATCATGGTTCTGCCGGCGCGCAATTCCTCTTTAATACGCTCAAAGATGAGTATGTTTGCGTCCACCGCCATTCCGATAGATAGAATGACACCGGCTATACCCGCCAGCGTTAATACAACACCCAACATGCGAATAACCATGAGAACCAGCGCCGCGTATAACAGCAGCGCAAGTGTGGCAACAAAGCCCGGAAGCCGGTAATACAGCAACATAAAGAAGATAACTAATCCAATGCCGATGAGCGCTGCGCGTTCACTATAGAAAATGGACTGAGATCCCAATGTTGCGTCAATTTGCCGTTCGCTGATTTTTGTCAGTTGCAGGGGTAAAGCGCCATATTTTAAAAATGAAGCAAGCTGACTGGCAGATGTTTGTGTGAAACTGCCAGAGATTTCCCCTGAACCGGTTATTTGGCTTTCAATAACAGCCGATTCAATCACCGTATTATCCAGCGTAATAGTTAGGTACTTCCCAACATTATTGCCAGTATATGTGGCAAAGTCGCTGCGCGTAGCAGTGTTAAATTCAAAATTTACCTGATATTGATTTGTAGAGCCGATACTGACATTGATCGATGTCGGATCGAGCTGCTGGCCGGTAAACCGAATGGGATACTGCCCAGTGGTTACAGTTGACCCAACCTGAAGCTGCTGACCGCTGGTATCAATAAAATTCAATTGGCCGGTTGTGCCGATAAGGGAAAGCGCTTGGGCATCGTTGGTAATCCCCGGCAATTGCACAGATATATATTGAGTTGAGCCATTCGATTGGCTGTTCACAACAGCTTCGCTAACACCTAAACTACCGTTTATTCTGGTCAGAATATTTTGAATAGTAGGGCTAATACTGGAAGAAATATCACAATTAGGATTATTGGTAGGGCATTCCGCCTGAAATAAAAATTGGATACCACCTTTCAGATCAAGCCCTTCTTTGAGCTGATTACTGTTGCTGTATCCCAAAAAGCCAATGTTAATTGCATGCCCTGTGTCAACATATACTGCCAAACCTGCTAACAGCACGAGCATCAGAACCACCAAAACGCGGCGCATAAAGCAAAACTCCTCTGAGGCGTACAAAATCTCTACGTGAGGTCAGACCAACAAGTCTGGCTCTGTATGTACTTGTATATTGGGGGAAAAACAGGAAATTGACTTATAACCCTTATGACCAGTATAACTGCATCTTTTGTGTTTTGTCAAACACTCTGGTAAACTTTGGGGAAAGAAAAAAAAGGTGGGCGATACAGGATTTGAACCTGTGACCTTCGCCGTGTAAAGACGCCGCTCTGCCACTGAGCTAATCGCCCCCAAAAATTGCGCTGACAAAATAAACACCCTGCAATTTTTCTGCAGGATGCCGGTGCCCACGAGAGGACTCGAACCTCCACGCCGATTAAGGCACAGCCCCTCAAACTGCCGCGTATACCATTCCGCCACGTGGGCATATCACTGAACATCATATCCCAAAACAGGGAAGATGTCAAGCGCGCCACTCCCTGAAATTCTGGGTGATGTGTCTCTTGATATTTTTAGAATATATGTCCTACAATTATACTTGTGAAGGGATGAGGGATTGATCTTCATTCCTTCATGAAGATAGCGCAAAAAGGAGATAGGACATGGCAGACCATTCAGTAGTTCATATTGAGATTCCCGCAGTAAACACTCAAACCACAAGCAAGTTTTATGGTGATGTATTTGGCTGGCGAATTACAAAAGACCAAATGTACGACTATACAACATTTGACTCTACGGGCGGTACACGTGGCGGCTTTGTAGATCTTTCCGGCGAAGCTCCTATTGAGTACAAGGCTGATAAGCTTTTGATTTATCTGGGAACCGATGATATTGAAGCAACATTGGCCACAATTGAGGCTAACGGAGGAAAAACCGTTCTTCCCAAAACCCAGATTCCCGGCATCGGCTGGTGGGCGGTTTTTACTGATCCATCAGGGAATCAACTTGGGCTTTTTACTGGTGTGGGTCAAGACGCATAAAGTGTCTTGAAGCAAAAGATCTATGCTTTAACGTCACATACTTAGTTGTGTGTGGCGTTAAAAATTTTTTTGATGAACGGATAGGGGAAATTTTTTGTATCGTATCTCTCTCTCAAATGCGCTTTAAAAAAGCAAAGGGGAAGGTAAAATTGGGAATTGGCAATATAACCGGATATTGATAATATGCTATATATTTATAGCGCCTGTTGTTGAGATGAATGAATTGTATTTTTGATGGTATTAAGATCGGAA
>JAKAOI010000136.1 GCA_021812265.1 Chloroflexota bacterium
TTCCGATCTTTCCTAATATCCGCCGGACAAAAGAGAAAAACACTCATATGCGATCATGTTTTACAGTGTCACACGTCAAATCGGCCCTTTTACAAATAATTTATACGTGTTATTCCCATCATTTGCGCGAAAGAATCGGTTTTATCATATAATATGTTGGAAGGATAGGTGATGAAGAGAACCACTACGGCATGGCCGCCATGCCGGAAGGCCAATTACGGCCCCTTCGCAAGAAGGAATGATACGACTAGCTATCAGATCGGTAGCTATGCTATTTCCGCACAGAAAGAGAGGCTCGCCTGATGGCGAGCAGGAGCTTTCTCCCCAAGCCTGAAAGCGGGGAGTTTTTGCCCCTGTATTTAAGATGATAAATCCACCGGATCAGCGTGATCCTCGCAGCCAAGATCAACAGCCGCCAAACACACCAAAAGGGAATCAGCCGCGAGGAAACTCGCCGTTTCCCATTAATGGCGCTATGTTTATCTGGATTATTCTGGGTGTTTTACTTGTTGGATGGCTCATATTCTCTGTAATCGGCAACAATTTCTCGCCCAAAGGCGAAACCGTAAGTTATTCGTTTATGTTGAGCCAAGCAGGGCAAGGCAATGTTAAATCCGTTACCATTGATGGCACTACTATTAATGGCGTTTTTAGAACTGCTGTTAAGTCAGATTTAAATTCACAAACAGACACCAATTTTATTACATATATTCCCAATGTCGGTATTCAAGACCCAACACAAACTCTTATTAACGATAAAGTGCAGGTACAGGCCGCTAAACCCAATACCGGAAGTTTCTGGACCAGTTTCGGCAATATTTTCATTTATGTTATTTTGCCTATCGGTGTTATTGCTTTGGCTTTTTGGTGGTTTACCCGCCGCACAGCAAATGCGCAGCAAGGCTTATTTTCCTTTGGGCAAAGCAAAGCGCGCATGTATTTGGGCGGCAAAACCCAAACCACGTTTAACGATGTCGCCGGAGCCGATGAGGCAAAAGCAGATTTAGTTGAAATTGTAGACTACCTGCGCACTCCGGAACGTTACCAAAAACTCGGCGGCAAAATTCCCCGCGGCGTGCTGCTGGTCGGCCCTCCGGGAACCGGAAAAACACTGCTCGCAAAAGCGGTCGCCGGCGAAGCCGATGTGCCGTTCTTTTCAATGTCTGGCTCAGAGTTCGTAGAAATGCTGGTTGGCGTTGGAGCCAGCCGCGTGCGCGATTTATTCGATAAAGCAAAAAAAAGCGCCCCATGCATCGTGTTTATTGATGAGCTGGACGCCGTCGGCCGCCAGCGCGGCGCCGGCCTTGGCGGCGGCAACGATGAACGCGAGCAAACCCTAAACCAAATTCTGGTCGAAATGGATGGCTTCGATCCGCGCCAAGCTATCGTTGTTCTGGCGGCAACAAACCGCCCGGATGTGCTGGATCCCGCGCTGCTGCGTCCCGGCCGCTTTGACCGCCGTGTTGTGGTGGACAGACCCGACCGACCGGGCCGTGAAGCAATTCTTCAGGTGCATGTGCGACAGATTCCCTTGGATTCCGATGTAAAATTGGATGTTCTGGCGCGCAACACTCCCGGCATGGTGGGCGCCGACCTCGCTAATTTATGTAACGAAGCCGCCTTGATGGCCGCGCGCCGCAACCTGAACCTTGTAAATATGAAATGCTTTGAAGATTCGTTGGATAAAATTATTCTTGGCGCGCAAAGACCGTTGGTGCTTAGCCCGCTGGAACGAAAAATAACCGCGTACCATGAATCGGGCCACGCCATCGTTGCGCTCATGACCCCGCTCAGCGACTCTGTTCATAAAGTTACCATCGTTCCGCGAGGGCAAGCGCTGGGCGTAACTCAGTTCTCTCCCGCCGAAGACAGACACAACTATTCCCGCAATTACCTGATGGCGCGCATCGCTGTTGGGTTGGGCGGCCGTGTCGCCGAAGAAGTCGCCTTGGGCGATATTACAACCGGCGCCGAAAACGATTTCCAAGTCGTCACCAATATCGCGCGGGAAATGATCACCCGCTGGGGTATGAGCGCGCGCATCGGTTCGGTGTTTTATGGCTCTGAACGCGAAGTGTTCCTCGGCAGAGAAATGAGCCTCGGCCAGCAGCGCGAATATTCCGAGCAAACTGCAGCCGCCATTGATGAAGAAGTGCATACGCTTATTACCGAGCGATATACCTACGTAAGAAAAACACTTACTGATAATCGCGCATTTCTTGATAAAATGTCCGAAATGTTGCTGGAACGCGAAACGATTGATAAAGAAGAAGTTGAACAGCTATTCAATCAATTTGCCGCAAAACCAGAAAACGCGACAACAAATTAACCGATACCATTCTTTCATGTTAACGCTATTGCAAGGAGTCTTGCCGCTTCTTGCAATAGTTTCTTAACCACATGAAAACAGCGCCATACCTCCCAACAAAATTGTGAAAAATTCCTAAAACTCTGCCATATTATTTCACAGTAAAAAGGCTAATAATTATCTTATAATCAAAGTAATTATTCAGGCTACAGGGAGCTGCCTATGCTATTGCATACATATTCATGGAATTTACATAACAAAGCCACAAATCACGGCAATGTGGATCAACCTCTGCGTTTTGCTAAACACACCTGCAGCCAAAACGCTTATATATTGCGCGCAATCTTTGCCGTAACAGCGGCGCTGACATTTGCGCTTTCATCCTTCATCTCTGCGCCGCGCCCAGCGGTTGCGGCAACACAAACAACCGCCGGGCACGTAACCGTCATCATCCTTGATATGTCTGGCTCAATGGCGCAAAACGATCCCAACGGACTGCGTTGCTCTGCCGCCAACGCTTATATCGATCTCAGCGGGCAAGGTGATGAAATCGGCGTCATCGGCTTGGACAGCGGCGCCAACCCACAGCCGGCCGCGCAAGGTTTTCAGGCTGCGCAAACATGGGCAAATCCTGTCGATGTTTCCACACTCAGCGCCAGAACAGCGCTATTGCAAACAATCAGCCAAAAATCGCAAAACTGCCGGCCCGACGCAAACACTCCCACTTTCGACGCGCTCAGCAAAGCATACGGCATGCTGCAATCTGCCACATCCGGCGGCAAAACCGGATCGGTAATATTGCTGACAGACGGCGCGCCTTACCCATCCACTCAAAATCAAATTCAAGCCATAAACTCTCAGCTGGCGCCAAAATTTCAGGCAAATAATTGGCCGATAGACACTATTGCGCTGGGATCCGACACCAGTTTTCACAGCTTTCTTAGCGGAGTTTCCAACGCCACCAACGGGCTTTTTTTTGACGACAGCAATGGACCGGTTCACGGTGTTTCACCGCTGAATTTAGCCGATTTCTTTGTGTCTATATTTAAAGTCAGAAACGGCCGATCGGTTGGCCCAACCATTGCCCCTGTTATGATCAACGGCTCTTTGCAGCATGATTTTAGTGTCGGAACCTTTGTCAGCCATTTAGATATTATTGCTATTAAAGATGCGCCGGCAATGTCTGTTACTGTCACCGCGCCCGATGGCCAAACTATTCCTCCCGCGCTGCCGGGCGCATTTATTGCAAATGATCCTCATTTTGCTATATTTTCTATCGATCAGCCGCAATCTGGCTCATGGCGCGTCAACATCCAAGGATCCGGCATGTTTTTAATGGATAGCTTGGTCGTTTCACCCATTACCGTCTCTATTGCGGCGCCGCATGCGGGTAAAGCCTTTCCCTTAGGGCAGCCCACAACTATTTCGGCGTCGCTCATCGAAAACGGCGCTACCATCATTGGCTCTAACTATCAAGTAACCGCAACAATCACCTACGCCGGCAGCGGCGGCCACTCGGTTTCATTGGTTTCGCAGCTCAGCGATTCACAGCGCACGGGAACGTATTCCAACACTGTCACCATACCGCTCACCGATCCTGCAGGCTCATATCAAATTATGGTTGCGGTAGAAGCCGCCAGTGAACCCGCCGCTTCAAGCTCGGTGGTTGCCTCATTTATTCCATTTCCCACACCAAATCTGCTGGCTCCGGGATCTTCTCAGCCAGCCAACGGCCCTATTTCCGATACTGTCATCACATGGGATCCGGCGCTGCGTTTTATTTATTCACTCCCTGTCATAGGCTGGTCTTTTGTGGGATTCCGTCCGGCGGATTTGCCGCTGCAGGGGGCGGCCGCACAGCCGCAAGCGCAGTTAAACGGAGAAACGCTGCTGGGAGGCGCTCTATATCAAAACGCAACCGTCACCGGCGCGGCAACAAACGCCGCGGGACAAGCCGCTGCGGTTACAGTTATTCCAACCGGATCAGGGCGGTTTTTCATCAATTTGCCGCAATATGCGACCGGTAAATTTACCGTAACGCTGACGGCGCAGGGAGCGTTTTCCGACACTTTCGGCCAAGCAGTGAGCAAAACAACCATTGTAAACGTATTTATTGCAGCGCCAACATGGCAAGATGAAGTCCGCGCATGGGCAATTACCCTGCTATACTTGCTTTTGTTGGGATTATTTACGGTCTTTTTCATCTATGGGCCAATTAATTATTTGGCGCGCGCCAAACCCGGCGCCGGAGACCGATTAATAGATGTTGGCGCCAACCTGCGGGCGCAAAACCGTTCACAAATGAGCGCAGGCGTCCCAATTCGCCGCAAGAAAATGTCTTTAAGCCGATATTTCGCGCCGAATATCGTGCCGGCAAGCGAAATGGGGCTGCCCGAAAACTTGCAATTTATGTTTCGGCGCGGCAATGAAGTTGCCGTAAGGCTGATACCGTCAAAAAACACTGCGGCAAACTGGCAAATAGACGGCAGGAATCTCGGCGCAGAATCCCAAACCATCTTGCCGGGCATGCAATTAACATATACAGAAAGCGGCGCTTCAACAAAATTAAAATTTGAACAGGATCGCAGCGCAGCCTATACTTCGGAATCCGGAGCATCCAGCAGTATCGGAGATCGGCTGCAAGACGCTGGCGCGGCCATCGGCGCGCGAGATTTTATCCGCCGCCGCAAAGGCCTTCGCAATGACTGATTTTTCAACAATGGCGCTATCTTCGGGGCTTTTTTAACACAATGATGAAGCTGAGGCGCGGCGCACGATAACAAGCCGCGTTCTCTCTTTGGCGGGGGTTTCGGAGCGCATCCGGTTCCTGCGCGCCGGCAAATATTTGACAACACAAAGCCCGAATTTTTAGAGGAGAATAATTTTATGCAAAACAACACGGCAAAACGCGAAACATCATCACTTGCAGCGCAGCGCATCACTCGCCCTGTTTTAAATATCTTCATCGGAACCAAAGCGTCTTATGCCGGTTTATGGATTGCTAAATATGAGCTTCCATTTCTCAATCGGGCAGATCAAGAACGAGTAGGCAGTTTATATCTGGATTTAGAGCCGCTGTCTGAGGAAATTGATCGCGCGCACTTCGACACTAACGACGCATCGCCAATGATTAAGCAAACACTGCGTTTTCCCGATCTTTCCCAATATGTAACAAGCCTTTCAGAAGAGCAGAAACACTGGCTGCAAATTACCAGCCCTGCCGGCGTCCGGCTGCCAGAATATACACGTATGGGCGCAGGAGGAATACGCCAAAACGGGTTTGGCGCGGTGTGGTACAACTCACCCATTGTTGCGCAGCATATCGAAGCGCTCATCAACAACATCTGCGCGGTAGACAGCGCCGGCCACGCGCCGGACGCCGATTTAATCACCATCAATATTGTTTGTTTTCTTGGCGGCGGCACCGGCAGCGGATCATTACCGGCGATTGCGGCGCTGGCGCGGCATACCCTGCGTTCACAGCGACGCGGCGGCAATATCTTTGTGTTTGGTGTGTTGCCTGTAAATGTAGGCAACATCGCCCCCGAACGTCAAATTCTGCAAAAAAGCAATAGTTTGGCCGCGGTGTTGGAATTAGAAGCGCTGATGATGAAAGGTGACGATAAATCACAGGCGTTTATGATTGATATGGGCAATATGCAAATCCGCACATCCGGTGGATTAGTTGATGAAATTTTCCTTTTTGACGACACTCAGCTCGGTGACCAAATAGAGCAAATCTCACAGCTCATCGGCATGGCCATTTCCATGCGCATGCAAAATCTTACCGGCATCGGTAAGCGCGAACAATCTTTACGCCCAGACCTTACCGCACTGCAAGAACGCGATGACAGCGGCATGTTAACAAATATCGGCTCAATCTGCCCATTGGAAGTGGTATACCCCGCCGCCGAACTGGCAATAGGATTTGCCCGAAGAAAAGCGCAGCAAGCCCTGCTGCAGCTTTTAAACGCTGAGCCAATGGATTACCACGAAGAAGATATTATTCGCAACCAGCTGTGCCCCGCAAGGCGCGCTATGGAATTATTTCACATTTCCGATCGCGAGCGCCGCGCCGCGCCGGATCCGCGCCGATGGGGCGGCAGCGAAATTATGCAAAGCATCGATCGCTATTCCACCGTTGTTGAACATACTTTTAACGAACAGCGCGACGCTGCAATAAAAGATCACCTAGCCGCGCTGGATGCGCTGTGCGCCAATCCTTCCTTTAACAAATCTTTAGCGCGACTGCAAAGCGCACTGGAAATTTTTTCCGCCGAGTATAAAAAAGTGAAAGAG
>JAKAOI010000137.1 GCA_021812265.1 Chloroflexota bacterium
TATCATAGCGGCGCGAAACGTTTCCAGCGCCGACTCATCAGTAAGATCATCCGGCAGCGTAAAAAATCTGCGGCCAAATTCATCACTATGCTGATGAATCCATCGTGAAATAATAGCTATTTGGTCTACCTCGGCTTTGCCGATTTTCGTGGGACGAGGCGCCAGCCATTCCGCGCGCATCAGCAATTCATTCAGCGTTTGCCGCAAAACTGGCGCATCCGCTAAAACAGCGCGCTGCTCTATAAGACGGCCATGCCTTACTAAAAACAATTCCACATGATTTTCTTTCACCGAGGGATATACAATGCATAAATTATTAGCCTCTACCGCTCCGGTGATTAATTTTTGCCCCAACAGCACGCGATCGACATTTTGAATAATATCCCGCAGAGCGGCTGCTTTTTCAAAATCATCCTTATCCGCCGCGTCCCACATTTTTTGCCGCAACGCATCCATCATATCATTCCGGCTGTTTGCCAAAAATTCTATGACTTCGTGTATCACTCGCTGATACTCCGCGGGACTGATATCGCCGCGGCACGGCGCAGGACACCGCCCCATATGGTATCTAAGGCAAGCGTCACTTGGCTTAGCCCGTGGCGGAAGCGAACGTGTGCAGGTGCGGATTGCAAATAGTTTTTGAATAACATCTATTGTAGCGTCCACGGCGCGGCGTGAATTAAACGGCCCAAAATACCGGCCGCCATCAGCGCTGATTTGTTTTGTGGCGTATACGCGGGGGAAATCTGCAGAAATATCAATTTTTATAAATGGATATTCCTCATAATTACGCAACTGCACATTATACCGCGGTTGATGCTCCTTTATCAGTCGAGATTCTGTCAGCAGCGCTTCCAACTCTGAACCTAAAACAACCGTTTCTATTGATTTAACGTTTTGCAGCAAACCATCCATTTTTCTGGTATATCCCAGCGGATGACTGTAATATGACTGAAGCCGATTTTTCAGGTTCTTTGCCTTCCCAATATAAATAATTTCTCCAATTTCATTGCGCATAATATATACCCCGGGCGATTCGGGAAAATGCTGCCGCCACGCCGGATTTAAATACATTTTTCCGGTCGGACGAGCAGAGCCGGGCTGCAATCTGCCAAAAGAAATATTCATATTCAGCGCGGCGGTTAAATCATCCAGTGTGCGTATTCCCTTGGCGCGCGCCAGTTCCAGCAATGTAAAAAATACTCCCGCAGTCGTTGCAACATCCCCCATTGCGCGATGTTGCTGATGGACTGTAACGCCAAGAAATCTTGCCAATATCTCCAATTTATAGCGGCGGCATTCCGGAGCAAAGCGGCGCGCCATAGCTATGGTGTCTAATCCCTCTGCGGGAAAATACCAGTGATTCATCTCTGCCGCGTAGGTTAAAAAACCCAAATCGAAGCTGACATTGTGGCCAACTACCGGACGAATCCCAATAAATTTCTGCGCAGCCGGCAACGCTTCCGCAATTGATGGGGCATGTTGTGTCATATCATGCGTTATGCCGGTAAATTGCGTAATAAATTCAGGAATTTTGCGTTCTGGCCGCACATACGTTTGAAAAGTGTCTACTTGTTCCCCGCCGCGCACAATCATAACACCAATCTCTAATATCGAGTCGCGCTGCGCCGCAAGGCCGGTTGTTTCAATATCCACCACCGCAAATTCAATTTCCGTTAAATCGGCGCCGGTAAGGTCCCATTCCGGAAGCCCCCAGCGGCCATCCGGTGTTTTTATCACCACATCCGATTGTTCCAGCGCATTGTTCAGCATCGTCATCCATAAATCTGCCGGCGCGCCGCTTATTTTGCCAAATACACTGGGTAAAAGTTCTTCAGATTCCAGCGGAAATTGCAGCTTTGCCAATTCCGCACGAACTTTCCGTACAATTGTTCCGAATGTAAATACTGACGAATCTGATGTGTGCGACATATCTCTGCTGCTCCGGCCTATAAAAATGAAATAGCTTAACCGTTTTTGGCGCGCGGCGCGCTTTTAGCGGTCAAAAGACGCGCGGCCTGTTTTGCCCGATCCGGTTTCATCTCTACCCGCCATGGTATGGCAGCGTCGAAAAGTCCGAACGCTCCGGCCGCAATCAGCAGCATAGCAACAATATCAAAAAGAAGTTCCGGTATATGTTTCGCGGCAGTATTAGAAAGAAACAGCATATTTCCCGCGGCGCTAACCGGCGTGGCGCGCAGCGCCCACCCTGCAATGCCGGAAGGGACTTGGGTAAACAATCCTGAAGTAAGTATAACGCAAAACGGCGCCGTTATTGCCAAACTCACCCCAATTGCTTCACTTGTCGACGGCGCAATGATTCCAATGATGGAGCCTATCGCCGCTAAAGCGCAAAACAATAGCAGCGCTGCCCCGGCGCTCCACAACATACCCGGCGCAGTTTCAGCGGGCAAAATCTGCATTGACAGCGCGCGTAAAAGCAGCAGTCCCGGCAACGCTGAAAGCAAAACAGCGCTGAAAAACGTTCCAGATACAAATACGCGGCTAACCGGCGCAGCCGCAAATAAACCAAAGATATTTTGATTTCTCATCTGCGCCATTAACGCGGGAATAAAAAACAGCGCGCAACCGATGATGGGAAGCGCAATCACTTCAGCGCGCAGCCGCAGCGCAGGCGCTTCCGCCGAATTCAGCGCCGAAAAGGTTATAGCCGGGAGCAATACAGTATAGAGCAGCCACGAGGCGCCATTGGAAAATATTTGCCGGAGCATAAACCAAAATATCGTTCGGATCGCCCTGATTTTATATATAAACATCATGCATTCCCTCCTTGCACTGCGCTGCGCAGAATATCTGAAAAAGATGGAGGCGCCAGCCACATTTGCGCAATATTTTCCCTGCCAAGAATGCTTAAAATATCATCAATACACTTACCTAATGCGCCGGGCATAGAAACTGAATCCAGCAGCCAAGAATCGGCAGCGTTATCATTTTTCTTATTTTTCCGGCTTTTCGGTATTGCTATAGTAGGTATCCGAGTATTCGGAAACAACGAAAATGAAAGCGGATCGCGTTCGGCAATTTCACCAATTTTTTGCAGTTTTTGCCGCATCGGTTCCGTCAGCGCCGAAGACGCCGTTAGGGTAATATCAATATGCGCCTGCACATGATATTTCTCGGCCAATTCATCCAGCGCGCCAACAGTAATAAGGCTGCCGGAATGCAGAATTGCGGCGCGGGTAATAACGCGCTGCGCCTCATCTATATGTTGTGTGGCAAATAACGTTGTAATATTTGTTTCACGCCGCAGCGAATCAATCAAATCCCAAAAGACAGCACGTTGTTCGGAATCACAGTCGCGCATAGGGTCATCCAAAATCAAAATTTGCGGATAGCCCATCAGCGCGGCGGCGCATCGGCTTACTTGGCGCTGCGCCGGTGATAAAAGCCGGAATGGCTTCCGAGAAAAATCCGCCATGCTAAATCTGCCCGTTACATCATTAATCGCATCACGGATAGCCTTGGGCTTCATACCGCGCAGCCCCCCTTGAATCGCCATAAACTCTCGTGGCGTAATAAAATCCGGCGTATCATTTACCTGTGGCAGATAATTGACATATGTTTGTATCGGAATTTTTGGGTCTTCTAAAGGGCGGTTTTGCAGAGTAATAGTTCCTGTATAAGGGATTTGTCCGGCTAATATCTTTAGAAATACTGATTTTCCGCTTCCGGCATAACCCGCAACCATAAATATTTCTCCGGCGTAAATATCACAGGAAATATTCTTTAACGCAATATCTCCCCTCGCAGACGCAGCTGCGCCGGCGCAGTGAATCAATGCGCTAGTTTGCGTAGTCTGGCCGGATGGCGCAATATCATCTAACATTGAAGCGGATTCCTTTTCTTAATCTGCGGGCACGGAAACAGCTTTATTTCTGTGGTTCACTTTTTGGTTTTGGGTCGCCTGAATATAATATTGAAATAGCTGCGTGGTGGTTTGGCTCCAAGAATATTCTTCAGCATGCGCGCGCGCGTTGCTGCGGAACGCCGCCAGCAACGCAGGATTTTGCTGCAATGTCTGAACTGCGGCAACAATTTGCGTTACATCTTCCGGCTCAACTAAATAGCCGGTTTGATTATCAATCACTAAATCCGGCAATCCGCCGCGCTTGGCGACAACCACCGGTGTTCCGGCAGCCATTGCCTCCAACGCAACCAAACCCAGTGTTTCGGTAGATGAAAGAAACGCAAATACATCGGCGCTGGCGTATGCGCCGGCTAACACATTTTTATCTTTTATCATACCGGTAAAAATTACCGGCAACCCTTCAAAAACTTTCTCCAGGTTTGCGCGCGCCGGACCATCTCCAATAATTGCCAGCCGCACGCCTGTTAATTGCCGCAACACCGGAGCCAGCCTATCGATGCTTTTTTCTACGGCCAAGCGCGACACGCACACCAGTAAAAAATCTTCGGGATGTCCTTCAGTAAGTTTATTGCGCAACTCGGCGCTGGCCATTGAAGGATGGTATGTTTCTGCGTCTACCCCGGGACGCCACACCTGCACACGTTTCACTCCATGTGCGGTTAAATCTTGCGCCATCTGGGTAGATGTTGCAAGATTTATCTTGGCCCAATTATGAATGGTGCGCAGATACCAGCGGACAAAGCCGGTAAAGGCGCCCAAGCCATATTGCTGAATATATTCAGGGTATTGCACGTGATATGACGCAACCAGCGGAACTCTGCGCCGCAGCGCGCTGAGCGCTGGGCCAAGCCCTACAAAAGCCGGACTGGCTACGTGAATAATATCTGGTTGGAAACTGGTTATTTCGCGTTCTGCCGATGGCAGTAACAATGGCAGACCCAGCCGGATATCGGGATATTTTGGATAAGAGACGCTAGGAATAGTGACAATTTTTGCGCCTTGAAACTCGGAGGGAGTTCCTTCCGCATACGGCGCTATAATAAGCGCATCATGCCCCATGCGGCGCAAATGAGTTATTGTTTGTGTCAGTCGGGTAACAATACCGTCTATATGCGGTAAAAAGGTTTCGGTCACCACAATGATGCGCATAGTATTTGCCGTCCCAAAAAACTTACCCAAATAGGACACCGTGATGTCGTTCTTCAGTGTTCTCTTCCTGGTTCTTTGAGTCAGCAAGAAATGCAAGCATTTCTCGTCTTACTTACTCTCCCCAAGCGTGAATTCCCGATGGACTTGCGGTACTCATATGCAGTATATCACATTACAGAGAGAAGTGTACATATCAGCGCCTTGGAAGACGTGAACAGAAAAGTCTCTATTTGGATAAAAAATAAGAAATTTATTTTGACCCTTCTCAGCTCCAGCGAACTCTGGCAGGAAACAGATCCATTTTAATGCGGTCGCGGTATCTGACAGCTTTTTCCAGCAACCCGTGAATAGTTTCATCGGTTAGCAAATGCGGCTGCAGTCCTAAATCAATTAACTTAGTGTGCTTGGCGTTATAATAATGGTCTTCTTTTTCCACCCGTGGATTCTCTACATGAGAAATTTCCGGATGCAGCCCCATCTGTTGAGCCACGGATTGAACACGTTCCGCCAACTGTAACACAGACCACTGTTCCGTAAATTGATTGTAAACTTTCATCTCTCCCTGCGCGGCCGGATTCATTGCGGCAATTTCTATGCAGCGCACCGTATCGCGAATATCAATAAAGCCGCGAGTTTGCCCGCCAACACCGTGAACGGTCATGGGGTAGCCAATGGCCGTTTCAGCGCAAAATCTATTTAACGCCGTGCCAAAAACACCGTCATAATCAAAACGATTATACAATGCTTCCTCACTGTTGGTCTCTTCGGTGTCCACATTATACACAACGCCTTGGTTTAGATCTGTTGCGCGCAATCCCCAAATGCGGCAGGCAAACAAAATGTTATGGCTGTCATGAACTTTAGAAAGATGATAAAAACTTCCGGGTTGTTTGGGGTACGGCATAACATCTTTACGTCCGTTATGCTCAATTTCCAAATAGCCTTCTTCAATATCAATATTCGGCGTGCCATACTCACCCATGGTGCCGAGCTTAATTAAATGCGCGTCAGGAGTATACTCACGCATGGCAAACAAAACATTTAAGGCGCCAACAACATTATTCACTTGGGTGAATACGGCATGAGAACGATCGATCATGGAATAAGGGGCAGAACGCTGCTCGGCAAAATGCACCACTGCTTCGGGTCGAAAATCTTGAAATGCGTTGCTGACAAAATTGTAATCCTGCAAATCTCCGATAAATATTTGCAGTGGCCGGCCCGATAATTTCTCCCATGCGTCAGCGCGGACATTCAGCGCAGCAATAGGCGTTAAAGAATTAGCGCCAAGTTCAATATCCCATTCTCTTCTGATTAGATTATCGAGAATGGCAACTGAATGGCCTTTGTGAGATAAATATAAAGCGGTCGGCCACCCACAGAAACCATCACCGCCCAAGATAAGAATTCTCATGAAGGATAACTCCTCTAATTTGCCCGAATAATGTTTTCGGATAGTATTTCAAGCGCATACATAATGATTAAAAACGCTGCAGCAGCGGCTGCGCCGGAAATGATAACAGAAAAATTTTAGTATATGA
>JAKAOI010000138.1 GCA_021812265.1 Chloroflexota bacterium
GCCAATTGCGCCATAGGGGCCAAAAAGCGAAATCAATAATATGCCGCTGACCACCGGCGGAAAAACTATCGGCGAAACCGCCAAAATGGTGATGACAGACCTGCCGTAAAACTTTTGTTTTGCCAGCAAATATCCCAACGGCACACCAAATACAGCGATAACCACTGCAGCCAGCGCTGATGAAAATACAGATGTCTCTAACGCCTGCTTCACCACAGAATCTTGCAGCGCAGTAAACAAAGCGGCAGGAGTTAAAACAGGAATAAGATATATCAGCGGAGCAAACAAATACAAAACCAGCAATAGCGCCGCCGCCGCAAATATCCGCTTACTCTGTATTCCCTGCCATATATTCATGAACCTTGAGCCAACTGCACAATTTCCGCCGGCGCGCCAGACCCAACAATAGAAAGCGGCAGCAGCGTCAGACCATATTGCTTTAAAAGAGCAGATCCTGCCGCGCCAAGAAAATAGCGCACAAAAGCAATTGCGCCTTGGGGATCTTGCGATGTAGACGGGATAGTAATGGTATATTCAATCGGCGCGCCTTGCGTTATTTTTCCGGAAGACGAAGTATAAGATACTTGGCTGTAAAACGAGGCGTCCACTGGGTTTCCAAAGTTGATTTGGTCGGGCAGTGTTATATACGGTATTTTTAACGCAGTCACTTCAGTGGAATAAAAAATTCCGGCGTCGAGCTGGCCCGATTGCAATCGGGAAACCAACTCTTCTTCAGGAAAAATCTGTGCAGTATTTTCGGCAGATCCTAATATAACTGCGCTTAAATTGGGCTGGTTATAATATTTTTGCGCCAATTCAAAGGCCAAAATAGTGTATACCCCTTTGGGATCAATTGCAGGATCGGTGCGGCCTAAGCGCAACCCCGGCTGCTCTAATACTTGCCACCAGGGAACAGCGCCGCTTTGCGCGGCTTGAAACTGCGCGGCAAACGAACTGTTTGGGTTATACCCCAATACTAAACTGGTGCTGGCAAAGGGAATATACCAAGAAACATAATTGCCGTTTGCTTGCCCGGTAAGCAGGCTGTTTACGGTTGGGTCGGCGCTGATAAAAATATCCGGACGGCGAAGTTTGCCTTTTATTTCATTAGCCAGCGCAACCGAGCCTTTTCCCTCACCTAAATAGGTATAGTTGGTTGCTTTAGTAAACGAAGGGCCGACACTTTTTTCCATCATAGTTACTAATGAACCGGCATATAATACGTTAACAGCCCCTAACGATGATGAGGAAGACGCTGATGAAGAGCCGCAGGAAGCAGCCAAAAATAGTAGTAAAATTGTCGCAATAAAGCCGAATTTTTTCCCTAAAGGCATAAAATTATTCCAGTTGTATTTCAAGTTTTGTCATCTGCTCAATACGCACATGTATCTTGCCATGCAATAAGGGTTTTTCTTGGTGTTGACTCAAGATATGATATATTGTACAGCAAAAAAACGCTGGCCGTCTAAAGAGTATTTTTTATCCCAATGCGCAAAGCGCCAGTTCTATTACAGACACTGGCAAATTTCAGCCTTTTATATAGAGGAAATATCAGGATATCTGCGCAATTTCGGCAGGCAAGAAATGGGTACTGCCTTGTGGGCACATTTTATTGCAAACTATCCCGATATTGGCGCAGCAACTGTGGATTTCGCAATTTGCGCATAGCGCGATCCTCAATTTGCCGCACTCGTTCACGAGTGACCTTTAATTTTTTACCGACTTCATCTAATGTATAATCCTGGTTATCTGTCAGACCAAAACGTAATTCGATCACTTGTCGTTCCCGGTGGTTGAGCGAACTGAGCATGCGATCGATTTCCTCCCGGATTGCTTCCTGTTCAATGACATCGGTAGGAGAAGTAGTATGTTCATCTTGAAGCAAATCGCCGATTGAATTTTCATCATCATTATTGGCAATCGGCGCATCCAAAGAATAAATGCGTTCAACATGAATTTTTAATTCGCGCACACGCTTGGAGGTAGAACCGATTTGCGCAGCAATTTCCGCGTCAGTTGGTTCGCGGTTCAGGTCTTGCGCTAAAGAAAGGGTAGCCCTGCGCACGCGCATCACTTCTTCCATAATATAAACCGGCAAGCGAACAGCGCGCCCGCCATCCAGAATTGCGCGTGAAATAGCCTGCTTAATCCACCAGTGAGCGTAGGTAGAAAAACGGAACCCGCGTTCGGGATCGTATCTGGCAACGGCGCGAATCAGTCCAATATTTCCTTCGCTGATCAAGTCTTCTAAATCCAGACCTTGGCCAACAAACTTTCGCGCTACATGCACCACGAGGCGCAAATTTGCCACCACCAGCGCATCACGCGCATGGATATCGTTTTTCTTGCGATATTTTTGGGCCAGTGTATATTCTTCATCTTGAGAAAGCAAATTAATTCTGGCAATTTCACGAAAATACATCCGCAACCCATCATTGAGCGCAATATCAGCTAAGTCATCATTTAAATCCAATGACTCAATATTCGTTTCTTCAGGAGAAAAATCTTCATCTTGTGGATCCATAAAACGCTCCAGTGCAGGGAGTTATAGTTTATACGCTTAGTTTGCGTTTTTAACAAAATACATATTCATGCATTTAGCGCGGCCTCATGGGCTAAAGCTGCAGCGAATTCTACGTCTTATCTAAAGACTTAGCGTGCAAAGCAGCTCAGGAAATTCTTTGCGGGGGCGCATGCGAAAACCACTTTGCATTCTTTGCCCACATCCGCTGCACTCACGGAAGACCATTCCTGCGCAAACAAGTGAACTGATTGAGGCGCAGCACATTCTACCACTGTCCATCCTGTTTATTGAAGAAGGGTCTCGCATCTCTTGACTCATTTGGTTAACAAGAACCTGCTATCATCTTTTTATGCGGACAGATCGATGATGAAAATGAGATGCGCGTGATGTTCATTAGGTTGCTTTCTCCTATAGATATTCTCCATCAATGATACCATCTCTGTCAATCAATAAGCTATTGGCTAAAACCGGCGCCCCCTTTCATCCGCATATTTTTAAAAAGGGCCAACGGTTTTACGAGATCTTTTATAACGCAGAGCAGAAGAAATTTCCATTCACTGCAAGAGTACCATAAAAAGATGAGATATGGCAAAAATATCTTTTATATAGGTATAATATCGGCGCCACACTGGGTTATATCTATGGTCATTATTTGTCTGAATGCTGTTCAGTCAATCCAAAACATAACTGTTGGTTTGGTTCCAGCAGCGCGCGTACCGGCGCAAAAGTTTTTCGATGAATGGGTGAAACCCCAATAGTTTGCAGCGCTTGCATGTGGCGCGGAACACCATATCCTTTATTGCGGGTGAATGCATAGCCGGGATAGCTTTCGTCCAATTGATTCATGAGTGCGTCACGGGTAACTTTGGCAATAATAGAAGCGCACGCAACCGACAGGGAACGCTGATCGCCTTTAATAAGCGGAACTTGCGGAACAGTTGCGGATGGAAGAGTAACCGCATCGATGATAAGGGCAGCCGGAGATGGATTCAGCGCTGCAACCGCCTGAGTCATGGCAAGTTTTGCCGCTTCCAGAATATTGATAGTATCAATGATATCAGAATTGACGACACCAACGGCATACGATAGCGCAATATGTTTAATGCATACGGCTAATTTTTCTCTTTGGCGTGCGGTTAATTGTTTTGAGTCATTAACGCCATATAAATCGGCCTGCAACGACGCAGAATAGTTGGGGAGCATAACTGCGCAAGCAACAACGGGGCCGGCTAAAGCGCCGCGCCCTGCTTCATCGATGCCGGCAGCGGGAAAAAATCCGTGCGAAAGCAGAAAATCTTCACACATACACGAAGGAGCTGCGCCGAAAGGAACTTGCGCAGCGTCCAGAACAATAACAGTCATCGTATATGAAATGCAAATCTCAAATGCGGCGTTCGCGCAGTTTAGCAGATTTGCCTTGCAATTTGCGCATATAATATAAATTTTTGCGATGCACAATTGCGCGTTTCACAATTTCGACTTTATCAATACGCGGCGAATTTAATAAGAAAGTGCGTTCAACGCCAACACCATGAGCAATACGGCGAACAGTAAAACTTTTGGCAATACCAACGCCGCGCAGCCGAATAACATAGCCTTCAAAGATCTGAATGCGTTCTTTATTTCCTTCAACAACTTTTGTATGAACACGCACTGTATCACCGGAATCCAAATCAGGGCGATCTGAACGGATAAAATCTGATTCAACAGCTTTAATAAGTGGATGCATGGCAGTAAATATCCTGATAGTTTAAATTTAATGAGCAGAAAAGCCAATAACATATGCGCGGATCGGAAACCATATGGCATCCCTGAAACTAGAAAAGCCTGTTGTGCAGAAAACACAACGGCAATAGGCGTCTGCCCCATGAAAAGTGTCTGAAGGGAGTATATCACTTTACATTGACATTTCGCAAGCTGTTAGGGAATAAGGCTTATGTATGCTTGCAATTTTGCCAAATATATGGTACAGTATGGAGTGAAACCGCAAGTTAGGAAAACATGAGCAATTTTTCCCATAATTTGTGGCATATCTCCTTGACATTTCTTCACAGCCTATGATATAATCCATATCTCAGAGAGAAAATAATAGGACAATGCTGTCCCTATATCCCTGAAAGCAACGCCGCTGCAATTCTATTAATCTTGATCACTTGTTCAATGGATCTGGGCGCGTTTCACCCACACTAAGCTTTTGAAGGCCAAAAAACATCCCAATCAGCCAGCAATAACATGTATTTGACATGTCGCGGGAGTTTTGCGCCTAAAGTTTGGCATGAATTTTGCGCTACTAATGTAGCTTTTGAAGAGCGCTATAATTAGTAATAGGTAGATCCGCATGAAACACAGGCGCAAGTCTGAAAGCAGAACGATCACAGTTAGCGTCGAGCCGAAATGGCGAGAGGAGAAACTGGCGAATGGCAGTTACTACTGTCTCTTTTCCCCAACGAAAAAGTTTCTCGCGTATCCCTATGATACGATCTATGCCTAACCTTATTCAGGTGCAGTTAGACTCATTTGAATGGTTTAAGACAGAGGGACTTCGCGAACTTTTTGCTGAAATTTCACCCATCGAAGATTTTACCAACAAGAATCTCCGCCTCGATTTTATCGTTCCGGATGAACCTTTTGGCCAGCCAAAATTTAGTGAGGAAGAAAGCCGCGCGCGCGATGCGTCGTACTCTGCGCCCCTTTATATAGATGCGCGCCTCACTAATAAAGAAACAGGCTCTATTGTAGAGAAGTCCATCTTTATGGGGGACTTCCCTCTGATGACCCGAGACGGCACATTCGTCATCAACGGAGCCGAGCGTGTGGTTGTCAGCCAGCTCGTTCGCTCCCCCGGCGTTTATTTCACCGCTGAAGAAGATGTAAACAGCGGCGCTAAGTTATTTGCCGCCAAGTTAATTCCGAACCGCGGCGCGTGGTTGGAATTTGAAACGAGTAATCGACATATTCTCTATGTGAAAATCGACCGAAAACGTAAGTTGCCTGTCACCACACTGTTGCGCGCCATGGCGGCCATCAGTGATCGCGACCTTGGACGCACGCCATCCACCCCGCTGCTTACTACAAACGAAACAATGCTTGAAGTCTTTAAAGATGTTGATACCGGCCCGGTTTCATATATCGCTGCTACTTTAGCAAAAGATACATTCACACCCGATGAGTCGCTGATAGAAGTATATAAAAAATTGCGCCCGGGCGATCCCGCAACTCCGGACAATGCCCGTAATCTTGTCACAAATCTGTTCTACCAGCCGCGCCGATACGACCTTGGCAACGTAGGACGCTATAAGTTAAACCGCAAGTTGTCGTTAGGCATTTCACAAACTATCCATACACTAACCCAAGACGATATGATCGCTATCGTCAAGCGGCTTATTATGTTGAATAACACCCAAGGCCACCCCGATGATATTGACCACCTCGGCAACCGCAGAATCCGCAGTGTAGGAGAATTGATTCAGTCTCAGCTCCGCGTTGGTCTGTTGCGTATGGAACGTGTGGTAAAAGAACGCATCAGCGTAGAACAAGACCCTGCACAGGTAACCCCGGGCAAATTGATTAATATCCGGCCCATCGTTGCTGCAATGAAAGAGTTTTTCGGTGGCAGCCAATTGTCTCAATTTATGGATCAAATTAATCCTCTTGCCGAAATCGGCCATAAACGCCGCCTTTCTGCGCTGGGTCCCGGCGGCCTTTCTAGGGACCGCGCCGGATTTGAAGTGCGCGACGTGCATAGCTCGCACTACGGGCGTATTTGCCCCATTGAAACACCGGAAGGCCCAAATATCGGCCTGATCGGCAATATGGCAACGTTTGCGCTGATCAATCGGTTTGGGTTTATTGAAACACCATACCGCCGCGTATTTCATGAGATGGACAGCAACGACAGCCAATTATTGAACAGAATCGCCCGCAAAGATATTACGATACATAATTCTGTTATTTTACAAGCCGGCCAAACCGTTGATGACAGCGTTTTTGCCACCCTGCAATCTTTGCCGGAGCCAATTT
>JAKAOI010000139.1 GCA_021812265.1 Chloroflexota bacterium
TATTTTTACGCAAATCTCTAGCCTGCTTGGTATGCGGCGCATATTTTGTATGCCGGCGCGGCGTGGTTTTTTACGAAAAAGAAAAAAGTTTTGAAAACCTGCCTAAACGGAAGCTATTTCCTGCCCCTTGTAGTGTTTTTGCCCTGTAATGTACCTTGCGGAATTATATTGCCGGAAAGAATCTGTAATCTTAAATAGTCAATATTGACTATTTAAGATTTATATGATATATTTAGATTAGTTAATATTGATTAATCTAAATAAGGAGCAGTAAAATGTCTGCAACATTAATTACCGCAATTGTATCAATGATGACCGCGCTCACTATGTATACTATTGGTGTTTGGGCGGAACGCTTGGCAAGATTACTGAAACCGATTCATCTCTTTTTTTTCATAGCGGGTTTGATCTGTGACACCATCGGCACAGAGATGATGTTTTCTCTTTCGCATCATGTTTTTCAACTGAATGTTCATAGTGTTACCGGCGCTATTGCGTTGGTGTTGATGTTTATACATGCGTTGTGGGCGGCAATTACTTTAATTCGCAATCGCGAAAATGAGCTGAAAGTATTTCATACATTCAGTTTGTTTGTTTGGATATTTTGGCTTATTCCATTTGGAATCGGCGCGGCGCTTCACGCTGTATAAATGTAAACAGCATTCTTTCTTTGCGGACCGGCGGAAAACATACGCTGCTTGTGCGGCGTCCGGTGGCTCCGCAAAGCCGTGTGGGCTGAGCGATATGATATACTATGTACATAAACAAATAATCTGCAAATAATTTTGCAAGCCCCACGCGGCGCCGGTCTATATAGCCGGTGAGGATGAAAAATACATGTCTCTCATTATAGTCTCTGATATTGCTAAGTTATATGGCTCTGAAGTAATTCTTTCACAAGTTTCTTTTCGTGTTGAAAATGGCGATCGTATTGGTTTGGTTGGCGCAAACGGGTCTGGTAAATCTACGCTGTTAAATATTCTTACCGGTAATATCGAGGCTGATGATGGCGCGGTCGTTCTTGCGCGTGGCGTTCGTTTGGGGTATTTGCCGCAAGTTCCGGATTTTGCCGGCGATCTTTCGGCGCGTGAGGAACTGCGCCGCGCTTTTGATGATATTCATGCGGCAGAAGATGAAATGCAAAATATTGCCGCTGGTTTTACCGACCCCGTTGCTATGCAAGATCCCGAAATATACCAAGAGTTGCTGGATCGCTATGCAGTTTTGCAGGAAAAAATAGAGTCGCGCAGCGGCTACGCGACGGAATATCGTGTGCAAGCGACTTTGGATGGCCTTGGTTTTACTGCGGAGCAGCAAGATATTCCGGCGGAATCATTGAGCGGCGGTCAGCAAACTCGTATTTCTTTAGGAAAACTGCTGCTTGGGGAACCTGATATTTTGCTGTTAGATGAACCGACAAACCATTTGGATTTACACGCAATTGAGTGGCTGGAAGAATATTTGCGCGAATGGAAAGGCGCTATCATCATTGTTTCCCATGATCGCTATTTTCTCGACAGTGTTTGCGCAAAAGTTTTGGAAGTTGAAAATACCCATGTGGAAGAATTTCCCGGCAATTATACAAAATATGTTTTGTTGAAAACTGAGCGCAGAGTTTTGCAGCAGAAAGCCTATGAAAAACAACAGGATGAGATAGCCCGCACCGAGGAATTTATTCGCAGATACCGCGCCGGACAGCGCGCTAAGGAGGCGCGCGGCCGCCAAAAAATGCTGGATAGATTGGAGCGTATTGATCGTCCATTTCAATCTGATGATCTGCATTTCTCCATTCGCGCCGCTTATGAAAGCGGTGAAAAAGTGCTGATGGCCAAAGATATTACTATTGGCTTTGCTGCGGGAACCCCGCTGTTTACTGTTTCTTCGCTGGAAATCGAGCGCGGCGATCGCATTGGCATTATCGGCCCAAACGGATCTGGCAAAACAACTCTGCTGCGCGCTATTGTTGATGAATTGCCGCCGCTTGCCGGAGCGCTGAAATTGGGGCATAATGTGCGCATCGGCTATTATGCGCAAACACACGAAACGCTTAACCCAAGCAACACGGTGCTGCGGGAAATTTCGGAAGATATTACGCTCAGTGAAGAAGCTGTGCGAACCTTTATGGGACGTTTTCAATTTACCGGAAATGATGTTTTTAAAACTATCGACGCGCTGAGCGGCGGCGAACGCGCCCGCGTTGCCTTAGCAAAACTGACGCTTCAAGGCGCCAATTTCCTGATTTTGGATGAACCAACGAATCATTTGGATTTACCGGCGCGGCAATTCTTAGAAGAAGCATTGAAAGAGTATGATGGCACACTGCTGTTTACCTCGCACGATCGCTATTTTTTAGACGCATTGGCGGAAAAAATCTGGATTGTAGGCGGTGGTTCGCTGAAAATATTCAATGGCAATTACAGTGATTATCATCGTAAAACAATAGCGCAATCCGAGAAAAGCAGCAAGGAGCTTCAAGCTAAGCGCAAAGCTTCCCAAGCGGCGGCTTCTAAGGCAGTATCAGCCGCGCCGCGCGCAAAGCCCGCGCGCACTGCCGAAGTGGTGGAAGGTGAAATCAGCCAGCAGGAGCAGCTTGTTGCCTCACTGGAAACAGAGCTTATCGAAGTTGCGCGATCTGCCGATAGAATACGAATAAAGCAGATCGGCGCCGCATACGAAGACGCCAAAAATCAATTAGAAGCGCTGTATGCTGAATGGGAAGAATTAGCGTAGCGCATATTCGCTGAAACTTTTGTATAGTGATTTGCGTCTTTGCGTTCTATTGGGTAAACTATAACCAGTTGCATATGCATACGAAACTGGCAACAACCCTATATTCATTATAACTCATTTGCGGCCGCCAACAGTTAACCCTCAATATAGTTTATCAAGACTTTCGCTGCAGCATGGAAAATCGGGGATATACAAGGGGCGGCGCCCCTTGTACGGGGTTCTGGGAGCGAAAGTCCTATTTATAAATATGTCATATGGTATATGAGCGATACGGCGCCGCGTAAACAAAAACGACACAAATAACTTATTAAGGAGACAGAAATAGTGGAACATGAAGAAGATTTTGCCGAATTGCTGACCCGTTTCAGGCTGGAACACAATCTTTCTCAGGGGCAGCTTGCCAAAGCGGCGCGGCTTTCGCGCACGTACATTTATCATTTAGAGCATGGATTGCGCACGGCTCCATCTGCTCGCGCGGTGCGCTCTATTATTCGCGCGCTGGAACTGCATGGCGTAGAACGCCGGAAGTTATCGCAGGCGTTTAGTGATTTAACCGGTGAATATATTGATGAGGATGTTGATGATCCCACAATCTTTGATTTACGCAGCCTTTCTACTATGCAGGTTGAAAACACTCTGTACCCTGCCCACAGTTTAGATCGTATTTGGAAAATTTGCGCGTGGAACGATCCCTGCAAAGATTTATTTGAAATTACCGATGAACTTATTGATAAACACTACGGCCATCTCATCCATCTTATTTATGATCCACAGTATCGCCGAAGGTTTCAGCCTTGGGAAGAACTGGCGCGGCGGCTGACCGCCGATTTTAAATTTCAAACTCGCGGGCTTTCGTTTCACCCCGATTATCGCGAACTTATTCGCTCGCTGAAACGCATGCCCGATTACCGCCGGCTGAGTGAAACCAGCGAAACAAATACTGTTCCGCAAGCGTCTTTTCTTTTTCATATGCGACACAGCAAACATGGCGCGTTAGCGTTGCGCACGGCAATTAGTGTGTTTTCGGGCAATTTGGATTTCAGCATAGTTGTGTATCTGCCCGGCAATCAGCAAACGCTGGATGTATTTCGCCGCAATGGCTGGCAAAAATCCGCCGAATAAATATGCTGTTTATTGTCGGCGCGCAACCGGCAGAGATTTTCAAGCATCTGCCGGCGAATACGGTTTATGTAGAGTGTCAAAATGGTCATTTTGCGTATCAAAGAGATTCTGCGCTTAAGGTAATTCGTTTCCGCTGAAACTATACACTGATGTAATTGCCGCTGAATAAGCGGGTGTTTGCGCTGCGCCTGCATATTGCGGCGCCGGAAGCCATACTGCCGGATTGAACTCCGCGCGCGCGCGATATGTTGTAAGCGTTCCGAGTGCGCTTGCGCCATTTGGGCTGGCTAGAGTAATGAATAATTGCTCGCTTGGTGAAAGCGCTATTGCCATGGTGTTTTTAGCCAAAGCAGTTGCTCCCTGCAGTTGCGGCGTCGCAGCGGCCCCATAAGCGCCGATAGTATAATGTTCTGCCAGTGATGCGCCATGCGCGCCGGTTTCCAGCGCAAACATCTGCGAATTATCTCCCGAAATAAGTAACGCTGTTACTGCCCCGTGTGTTTGCGTTTCTGTTTGGGTAATATTCTGTGCGATAGGCGTATTTCCATTCAGCCATTGCGCGCCGGTGAGGGTAACAATTTGACCGCTGCCTGTTCCCGCATAGATTGCAGCGCCATCACTGCGCACAGCAACCGAAATGGGATTATTTACTGCGGCGGTTCCGCTGAATAGCATTGGCCCACCCTGCGAAATTAATTGCGAAACGTTGATAATCGCCAGCTGGTTGCCTTGCGAATCGGCAATAACAACAATACCGCGCTGCCCGTCTGCGCTGAGCGCAAATGTTATATTTTGCGCGGAGTATACACCGGCAAGCTGCATACTTGCCGCCAATTCCGGTGGAGCGCCAAATTGGGCGCAATTTGCGGCAGTTTGCTGCAGTCCGCATGTTGTAGCCGGTGTTTTTAACGCATACAGCCATATTTGTCCGGCAGATGTGCGCGCCGCCACAAATGTATATATTAAAGCGCTGCCTGGCAGCGGCTGTGATGTTACTGCGGCGATCGGCGAAGCCCCGTTGGGCAGCGCAAGCGGCTGGGATGCGCTGTTATATATTGTGTCGGCAATCTGCATGCCTTGTCCGGGAATGATGAGCGCGGTTGGTATGGCTCCCACTGTGTTTGGTATATTTCCACTGCTGTATAGGGAGGAAATTGTCGATGGATTGGTGAGATAACTTTGTCCCACACCCCACTCACCGCCATGTATAATATAGGCGCGCTGACAGTTCGACGCCGCCGCATCGCATGTAACCGAACGCGACACTATTACCCCGGTATATTCTGCGCCGTGCGAAAACATACCTGCCGTTGCCGCTGCAATGGTAGCGTTTCCGGGTGTTGTGGCCTTTGCCAAGTATTTGTTTTCTCCAAGCCAGCCCCAATGGATTTGTGTCAACAATATTTTGCCGTTTGTGTCGATGGCGCCGCCTTGCAGCGTGTATACACTTGACGCCGGCCCGGCGGCTATGGCGGTGATACCCAATAAACCATTTTCCGCGGGAGCAGAGCCGATTTGTACTGTTGCGGCGCCGCTGCCGGCCAGTGTCATCATTGTTCCGCTGCGTTCAATGATTCGAATGCGCGATAGTAAAGAATCTGCCAGTAGCAGGTTTCCTGAAGCGTCTGCCGCGATGTCGCGTATTACTCCGATATGCGCTGTGTCGGCGTTTTGCCCGTCGCCTAGCCATCCGGGAACGCCCTGTATTGCGTCTGCCCCCATTGTTTGGCTGGTTTGCGCCGGTGTTCCCGCCAAAAGAGTAAACGCTTTGGCAGCAATATATGGATTACTTGAAGAAAGATCGGGATCTTGCATATTGACGGAATATAATTCAAAATGATCGGTGTCTGCCAAATATAATGTTTTTTCATTTGCGCTCAACGCTATGGATGATATGGAAGATGTAGGGCTTTGCTGCTGCAGCGCATATGTTCCCGCAGGCCCGTTATAGAGCTGGCGCCATTGCAAATCTGACTGCCGCAGCTCGAAAAGTCCCTGATATCCGCCCACCAAGTTTGCCGTGGGATCTTGCAAAGACGGCAATCCGCGATCACTGATAAAGCAATACAGGTCACCATTGGCGGCTGTGGTCAGCGCCATATACCCTTTTATTCCGGCGGTTTGCAGCAATTGCAGTGTTGCCGCCGTTTGAGAAGACCATGGCGACTGCACTAATGTTGTCGTATCCCAAATAACGCTTATTGTTGCGCAGTCTGGGCGCTGCCTGCAAACCGATAGATCTTGCGGCAGTTTTGCCAGGACAACAACCGGCGTTCCCTGCGCTGTCCATCCGGAAATATATGCGCTATGATCTGCTAAGGGATCCCCGGCAATATCATCAATTTTTACAATATCAGGAACATTGCTGCGACGCGAGCAGCCTAAGCATAACTTAGCCATTATCGGTTGAGAAAATAAGCCGGCAGGGGATATAACGGTTATCTGAGTTGGATCGCTCGGGTTTTGCAATAAACCCGCGCGCGATTGCGCCACCCACAGCCAGCCTTGTTTATCCGTTGTTAACCGTGTGTAGGTATTGGGAAAATTCGGCGCCGGCAACTCTGCCAGAACCTGAGTCCATGGAAGAGGATTCAGCGGACCGGCTTTATAAAAGAAATAGCCGGTTCCGCCGACTGTCAGCAGCAACAGCAGCG
>JAKAOI010000140.1 GCA_021812265.1 Chloroflexota bacterium
TCAATATCGTTATCCTTAGCCCATTGCGCGCAAGCGGCGCTGTCTGCGGGATTCAGTGGGACCTGTTCGGCTATTTCAGCAATGCCGGCGTTTCCGGGCAAACAAAATAGATCCGGCCGGTGAGCCGATTGTTTTAAGGCCCAACAGAATGTGTGTTCTCTGGCTCCAGAGCCGATAACTAATATTCGCATAAAAACTTTCAGTCCCCTTCGCTTGCGCAAAATGTGTGAATGAGATATATTGTAACTACTACATCATATCATGGAAATTGTAGAGATCGCCTTACTGGAGGCAGTAAACAGCATGGCTAAGAAGCATCATCCTACAAAATCTGTTGCGGTGAACCATATGAACGGCAGCGCTGCAACAAGAACACCGACAAAACCAACATTAGTCTCCACTGCGCCGGAAGCGCACGATCCGACTGAAGCGGCTGTCGTAGCGGTTCCGCGCAGCGCGGTGAAAACTGGTGTTACCCCTGCGCAAAGAACATCTGCGCAGATTGCTGCAAAGAAAAACGCATCGCAAAATCTTACCGCCGCTGCAAATCCACCGGCGAGAAGCGCGCGCGCGCCGCAGACACAACGGTCAGGGGCAAAGCGAGTGTCCTCAGTGCGATCAGAAATTCGGGCTGAAGATTACGCATATGTTTTGAAAGATTTGCGATTTATTACAACTATTGCAGTTGTAATATTTGCCTTCCTCGTGGTTTTGCATTTTTTCCTTCCCTGAAATCTGTCTGGTCAGCGTATGTTCAATGAAACAAAAAACACCTTGGTTTCAGTGGTACTGAATATTTGAAGATATACCGGATAAGTGGTATACTGGCTGTAGGTGTATGTGAGGCTTATGAAAGACCATCATGAATAAACAACCAAAAACCCAAAACAGCCGGTCAGGTTTTTACGCCACATTGGCGCTTGTTGGGCAGGTAGGTTTTTATATAGCGGCGCCGCTAGTAGCCGGCGCGTTTATTGGCGAAAAAATCGATGGAGCTTTTCATAACTCGACGCCTTTTGCGACCTTACTAGGGCTGTTGCTTGGCCTGGTTGTTGGCGTCGTTCTCGTGGTCCGTGCGGTTTTACAGTTGCCGAAAAACTAAAAATCTACGCCTGAGAGCTGATGAAAGTCAACCCCGGTGTTTGCGGCAGTCATCCAATTACTCGGAGGATGATGGTACCGTGCTTTGGTCATCATTATATGCATTAGTTGCCGCGCATCCCATGACGCTGGCTGACGCCGGCGGTCCCCTGTGGCTTTTACCAGCAATTGATGTCAATCCGAACATCTTGTTTTATATTGGTCCGATTCCGGTAACCAATACTCTTATCAACGCCTGGATAAGTATGGCAATTACGCTTGGCATTCTTATTCCTGCGACACGCAAAATGTCAATTATCCCAAAAGGTCTGCAAAATCTGGTTGAATGGTTTGTAGATTTGTTGCTTGGCTTTTGCAGTGATGTCGCTGGCCCTGTATGGGGGCGGCGTTTTCTGCCGTTTATTTCCTCAATATTTCTTTTTATTCTCTTTGCAAACTGGACCGAAATTATTCCCGGCCTCGACGCAATCGGCACACCAACCCCAGGCGCGCATCCTGTGGCGGGGATTTTTCTGCTCGGCTCCAGCTCCAATAAATTGATTCCATGGATACGCCCCGCGTCTAGCGATTTAAACTTTACCCTTGCGTTGGCGTTAATTTCGGTTATTGTTACGCAAATTTATGGATTCCGTGTTCTTGGACCGCAAGCCCATTTGGGGAAATACCTTACCCTTAAAGATCCGATTAGCTTTTTTGTGGGTATTCTGGAAATTGTAGCCGAATTTGCCCGTATCATTTCGTTCAGCTTCCGGTTGTTTGGCAATGTGTTTGCCGGCGATGTGCTGTTGATTGTGTTGGGCACACTTATTCCCGGGTTAGGCGCAACCGTATTTTACCCGTTGGAATTGTTCGTCGGCTTTATCCAGGCGTTTGTATTCTCTGCGCTGACACTTGTGTTTCTTTCGCTGGCCACAACTGGCCACGACCATGGTGATGAACACGCTGCGCAAAGCGCGCATTAAAAGAGAATACGTGCGGCATATTGTGTATATTGCGCAAATTGCCGCACATACAACTTAAGATGAGCAGTTTATAGAAAGACTGCGCCCTTCGCTGTTACACAGCGTATATATTTTAATTTTGATGTAAGCGTGATTATCAAACACGCGCTTTGGAGGCTTACATGGAAACTTATCAGCTCGCAGCTGCTATTGCTATTGGTTTAGGCGCTATCGGACCCGGAATTGGAGTTGGCTTGCTTGCCGGCCCCGCGCTCAGCGCAATGGGACGCAACCCAGGCGCAACCAACGATATCCGCACAAATATGTTACTGGCCATTGTGTTCGCAGAAGCGATCTCCATTTATGCGCTGGTCGTGTCACTCGTTATCTTCTTCCTGAAATAACTAACCAATGAAAACCGCGCGCGGCTGCGCTCTGCAGCGCATGAGATAAACGCCGCGCGCCAGCGTTGCACTAAAATTTTCAGATTGAAGAAGGGTTCATCTTATGGTATCCGGGTTTCTGGCTGACTTGCCATTAGGATTAAATCCATGGCTGCTTTTAGTTGAAGTGATGAATTTCCTGCTTCTGTGGTATATCCTGCAAAGATGGGTGTTTCCGGCGTTGTTTAAAACATTGGACCAACGGCAGGAAACGATTCGCGCAGGGGTTGAACAGGAAGAACGCGCTCGCGGCGAATTAGCCAAAGCAGAATTGGAAGCAAAATCTATTATTGAAAATGCGCGGCAGGAAAGCGTTCGTATTATTGACGAAAGCCGTTTGACCGCGGCAAAACTGCGCGACGAAATAGAGCGCGACTCGCGCGCTCGCGCAGAAGAGCGGATGCAGAACGCCGAAAAGGTGATTGCCCAAGAAGTTGCCCAAGCAAAAAATTCGCTGAAAGGCGAAGTGGCGGATATCGCTATTGCCGCCGCCAGCAAAGTGCTGGGAGAATCTCTTGATGGAGCCAAACAGCGAAAACTGGTGCAGGATTTTCTTGCGCAGGGGGAGTAAGATATGGCTCTTAAAGGCGCTATTGCAAAACGCTACGCAGAGGCTGCATTTTCTATCGCAAAAGAAAATAACGCAGTTGAGCAATGGCTGCAAGATCTAACGTTTTTAAACGATATTTATAGCAATCATCAATTGCAATTTATTCTGTCGGAACCGAAAGTGCAATTTTCGGTGAAAGAGGCCATTATCCGCGATATCGCCGCAAAACGCATGTCGCCTATGGCCCTTAATTTTGCGCTGCTTATTGCAGAACATAACTTGGTTTCTTTGACTCCCGCCATTTTACGAGATTTTACCGGTATTTATGATGAGGCAAAAAATCAAGCCCATGCGGTGATTACTTCCGCCGCAGAGTTAGATAGTGAAACCATTACTGCTTTGCGTGATTACGTAAAACAACACACCGGCAAGAATATTATTTTAACCCAAGAAATCGATCCGTCGATTCTTGGTGGTGTTATTGTTCGTATCGGTGATACATTAATAGACGCCAGTGTTCTGCGCAAACTGAAACTGCTGCGCGAATCTATTGCCAATTAGCTGGCGCGCCGCTTCTGTTCCATCAGTTGCGCAATCTGCTTTCCGCGCTCAGCACCCATTGGAGGATATTTATATTCTATGGCATCTACATATAGTGATGAGATAACCAAAATCATCGCAAGTCGAATAGCAAATTTTGATGGAGCGAAAAATGACGCTTCCATTACCAGCGTAGGCTCTGTGGTTAGAGTAGCGGACGGTGTTGTAACTATTTTTGGCGTCACCGGCGCGAAATATCTGGAATTGCTGGAGTTTCCACGCACCAATTTATATGGCATCGCGCTGAATCTTGAAGAAGACAATGTAAAAGCTCCCATTATGGGAGATTTTACATCCATCCGCGAAGGCGATGAGGTTCGCACTACCGGCCGTATCGTAGAAGTTCCGGTTGGCGACGCTTTGTTTGGCCGCGTTGTAAACGCGATTGGCCAGCCAATTGATAATGGCGGCCCCATTCATACCGGCAAAACTCGCCCGGTAGAACGTGTCGCCCCCGGCGTTATTACTCGCGAATCGGTGAAAGTTCCCGTGCAAACCGGCATTAAAGCCATTGACTCACTGATTCCTATCGGCCGCGGGCAACGCGAATTAATTATCGGCGACCGCCAAACCGGTAAAACTGCCATTGCCATCGACACGATCATCAATCAAAAAGGCAAAGGCCTATATTGTATTTATGTTTCGGTTGGACAGCGTAACTTCCAAATCAGCCGGCTGATTGAAACACTGCGGCAGTATGGCGCTTTAGATTATACGGTTATTGTGCACGCCAGCGCGGAAGATCCCGCCCCCATGAAATATCTGGCGCCATATACCGGATGCGCCATCGGCGAAGAAATTATGGAAAGCGGCCGTGACGCTTTGGTTATTTATGATGACTTAACCAAACACGCAGAAGCGTACCGCAATATGTCGCTGATTATGCGCCGCCCACCAGGCCGTGAAGCGTTCCCCGGCGATGTTTTCTATCTGCATTCCCGCTTGCTGGAACGCGCCGCGCGTTTAAATAAAGATTATGGCGGTGGTTCGCTGACAGCTTTGCCGATTGTTGAAACCAAAGCAAATGACGTTTCGGCGTATATTCCCACCAACGTTATTTCTATTACCGACGGCCAGATCTTCCTTGAAAGCGATTTGTTCAATGGCGGCCAAAGACCGGCTTTGAACGTGGGTATTTCCGTGTCGCGCGTCGGCGGTGACGCCCAAACTGCCGGTATGAAGCAGGTCGCCGGACGCTTGCGCTTAGACCAAGCCGATTATCGTGACCTTGCAGCGTTTGCGCAGTTTGGCGCTGATGTAGACCAAGCTACAAAACGCAAATTAACCCGCGGCAGAATTATTGACGAAATTTTTAAACAGTCCCAGTATCGACCCCTTGAGGTTGAGCAGCAAATTATGATTATTTGGGCTGTAAACGCCGGCTTGTTGGATGATGTTCCTGTTGCGCTGATTCCTCGCTGGGAAACTGAGTTTCATGAGTTTATGAAAACACGCTATCCACAAATTGGCCAGAAAATGGTTCAGGAAACCGTCAAAGATCGCAAAAAAATTTCTGACGCTACATTTGAAGATCTGCGTAACGCCGTTCAGGACTATAAAAATACTGTAGCGCCACGTTAAGCGCCCTCAGGAGGTTGTATGGCTACTGCCAGAGAGATAAAACGGAGAATACGCTCCGTTCGCAATGTCTCACAAATCACCCGAGCGCTTCAGATGGTTGCCAGCACGAAAATGCGCCGCGCGCAAGAACGTGTTCAGCAGTCGCGTCCTTATGCCGATGAACTGAGAGTGCTTTTAGCGCGTTTGGCAAAAGTCAGCGCGGAAGCGGATGATCCCAGAGATGACGAGCCGGATGCCGATAAACGGCTATTACAGGCGCGACAGGTAAAATGCGTAGGTATTGCATTGGTTACACCCGATCGCGGCCTTTCCGGTTCACTAACTCCCAATACCATTCGGTATATGCTTGGGCTGATGAATGATCTGCAAAAAGAATATGGCGTTACCCGCGAAGATTTTCGCTTTATTGCCGTCGGCAAACGCGGGCGCGATTTTATTTTGCGAACTCATCTGCCGTTGCTGGCGGAGTTTACATCGCTGGGCGATGTTCCCAGCGCCGGCAATATTCGCGCTATAGCCCGCGCCATTTCCGACGCTTTCATCGATCAATCGGTTGATGAGTGGACGCTTGTATATCCTAAGTATATCAATCCCGCTACACAGCGCCCGTCGCATGTGAAACTTTTGCCGGTTACCGCGCCGGAAGGCGCCGCCGATGAAAAACAAACGGATTATTTTTACGAGCCTAGCCCGGCCGCTATTTTTTCGGCCCTGCTGCCGCGCTATCTTGAAACATTGATATTGCAGCCGGCGCTGGAAACCGTTGCAAGTTTCTATTCCGCCCAATATGTCGCCATGAAAAACGCGACAGATAACGCAAAAGATCTGATAGATACGCTAACTTTGACATATAATAAAGCCCGCCAAGCCGCCATTACAAACCAGATTCTGGAAGTTGTGGCCGGTTCCGGTGACAATGAATGAGGAGACGCGCTTATGTCTACCGCAACAACGAATAAAGTTCAGGGTGTTGTTGTTCAAATTATCGGCGCCGTCGTCGATGTTGAATTTCCCCCCGAACATCTTCCCGAAATATTTCACGCGTTGGAAACGCAGATTGATGGACAGCAAGGCCGTCTTGTTCTTGAAGTTGAACAGCAGCTCGGTAATAACTGGGTGCGCTGTGTCGCTATGGGGCCAACCGATGGCTTGCGCCGCGGCGATGTTGTTACCGATACCGGATCGCCAATTTCTATGCCGGTTGGTGAAAAAACACTCGGCCGCATCTTTAATGTTGTTGGCAAGGCGGTAGATATACCTCCTT
>JAKAOI010000141.1:0-4202 GCA_021812265.1 Chloroflexota bacterium
GCCCTATGCGGCTCTTGCCTATAAGATGTGTTTTAATGCGCTGAGAAGCGCTGCGCCATCTTCAGGAGTATTATATCCTTGAATAGAAACACGAATAAATCTTTTGTTATTCCAACTGAAAATAGGAATTTCAATATGATACCGCTGAAACAGCCGCTGCTGCAAATCTTGCGGCGCGTTTTCGGGCAATGGAACAGCCGCCATTTGCTGCCACCACATATCAGAATCCGGCGCTATTGGCTCTGTTTGAAAGAGTTCATGCAAATGTATGCGAATTTCTTGCAACGTGGTTCGGCAGCGGCGGCGCACGGTATCCCAATCGTATTCTTGCTGAAATTGGATAGCTGCCGGCGCGCTGAGATACGCCGAGGGATCATCGGTTCCGGCCCAACCAAAATAATCTTGAAATTGCGAAATTCCCGGCGCGTCGCTTTGCCAGCCCCAGCTTACAACCAGTGGATTCAGCAATTGCTGCAAATCTTTGCGCGCATATAAAAACGCCGAGCCTTTGGGAGCGCACAGCCATTTATGAAAATTTCCCGCATAAAAATCAGGATCCATATCAGCAATATTCAAAGGTGTCTGTCCCGGAACGTGTGCGCCGTCTACAACAGTTATTATGCCGGCTTTTCTGGCTTTTTGGCAAACGTGCCGCACAGGAAAGGTTAAAGCGGTGGGAGATGTGATATGGCTGATGAAAATAACTTTTGTTTTGGAGGTAACTCCGGCCCAAAGCGCATCCACAAAATCATCGGCAGAAACCGCCGGCAGCGGAATAGATTGCTTTTTGTAGACTATCTGCTTTTGTGCGCCGTGAAATCGCCAAGCGCGCTCGCAAGCCCCATACTCATGATCTGTTGCGAGCACTTCGTCGCCGGGATGTAATTGTAACGCATGCGCAATGATATTTATTCCGTATGTTGTATTGGGAATAAAAACAATATCTTCTGCGTTGGTGTGTATGTAATTCGCAACATGGCTTCGCGCTTCGGCAAGATACGATCCTATCGCGCGGCCCAAAAAATCAACGGGTTCGCTTTCTAATTTTTTCTGCCAGCTATGCAACACTTTAAAAACCGGTTTTGGTGTTGCGCCAAAGCTGCCATGATTTAAAAAAACGATTTTTTTATCAAGCTGGAATAGCTTTTTCAAAGCTTTTGGTGTGTTTTGCCGAAATACTGCTGCCTTAACCATCGTATGAATATCCTTCTTTTAAAAATCTTCTTATATTGTCGGCGGATTCACAGGCAATATAAGAGGCGCCGCAGGCTTTTGATTAAAATTAAAATCATTCTGTACATTACCTGCAAGCGGCAGAATTTCGCGCACATCCGGCCGGGAATCTGGTCTGCCGTCTGTTGCGGGATCTAAACGCTGGCCATTCATAAAGTCATCCTCAATAAAAGCTAAGTAAGAGTCGAAACTTAATGTTTGATGATCGATATAGCCCTTTTTCGCGTATGGACTGATAACCAAGCCGGGAACGCGCATACCATATCCCAAAGAATCTGCTGTTGGCGGCGCGACATGATCGTAATAACCGCCCCAATCATCCCATGTGAGAAAAATGGCAGTGCTGTCCCATTCCGGACTGCTCATTACCGCGTTGATGACTGATGTAACATACGATTCACCTGTTGCAATGCTTCCTGGGGGATGTTCACTGACATATCTGTCGGGAGCAATCCATGAAACTTGCGGAAGATTGTTAGACCGCAGCGCTGTAAAAAATGACGCAACCTGTCGAATATTTGCCGTTTGGTTATCTTGGTAGACATCGGTAAATCCCGGCAAAACGTTCCAAATACTGGGCACTTGGCTCATTCGCTGGTCTGTAACTGCGCATAACTCCTGAATATATAGACAATTTTGCATATTATTATCCGATAAATAATATCCCCAGCTTACATGATTTTTATTCATCAGCCATGTTAAATCCGTCCAGGCAAATGTCGGGCTGCTGCCTTGTTGTTCTGCAGGATCTACCGAACCGGTACAGCTCATAGGATTATTACTTTGTTTGCAGGTTGCCGCCCAACCGGAAACCATAAATAAATGGGAAGGGAAGCTCCATGAATTAACCGGCTCAAACATGTGGTCTTGCAGCACATAGTTTTGCGCATATTTCCAGTAGTTGGGAATGTTTGCGGCGGTTTCGTATCCCAATACATCGAGAGTGTTGCCAACTTTGCAAACCGGATTCGTTTGATCAGAACAATTTGTTTTTGCAAGTTCTGCTTCTTTTAAAAAGCCATCCATCTTACCGTTATTGATATCTGCCACAGCGTTTGCGTAATCGTGCGGCCCGCCGCCGCTAACCGGGTTATTGTTCTGAAAGACTGGAACACACCGGCCCGTTTTCGGATCCGGAATACAATTGCTGGGCACGCCATTTTTTAAGGTATATCCATCTGCGCCGGGATACATGCCAAAGTAGGTATCAAACGATCGATTTTCCTGCATGATAATAATAACGTGTTTAATAGTGTGAATACCATTGGTGGCAGAAGAACTCGTTATATTTAAACCGTTTCCTGCACAGCCGCCGAACAGCAATGTTGCAGCAAATACGCAGTAAATACAATATAGCGGCAGCTTTTTAATATGCTTTTTCACATGCGCTTCTCCAAAATCTTCAAAAACCATATCATTTACTATAAAAAATTAATGCTGAAGAATCTCCCCGGTAAGTATTGCCACGGCGTGAGGCAGCAGCTTTTCAATCACCGTATAGCATTCCAGAACCGCTTTAGGGCTGCCCGGTAAATTTATGATTATAGTTTTACCGCGTATTCCTGCAGCGGCGCGGCTCAGCCATGCCAGCGGTGTTTTTGCGGCGGTTTCGGCGCGCATTGCTTCGGCTATACCCGGAGCTTCTTTGTCGAACACCGCGCGTGCGGCTTCGGGGGCGCAATCGTCTTGCGCAAAGCCTGTGCCGCCGGTAGTAAGAACAATATCTGCCGCGCCGGAGTCGCACCATAATTTTAAGATTGCCGCAATGCGATCTATATCATCTTGAACCGCCGCGCGCGCCGTTAATTCTGCCGATAATGGCGGGCGTTGTATCAAATTCTCCAGCAAATTGCCGCTGGCGTCCTCGGTTCGCTGCCCGTTGATGAGTGATGTGCTGATAGTGAGTAACGCAACACGCATGGCGGCTTTCTCTTTTCAAATATAGTTTGACCTGCATAGCTGCCTGTGTTTTCAGCAATGCAGCTGCGCGGCAGATTCTTGCATTTGCAGTGTCATACGCAATTGCGAGGATACGCCGGATTGCGCAACTTGGCCTGTTAAATTCCATGGGCTGAATTTTGCCGGCAACGCGCCGGTAACCTGCATGGTGTCTAGTTCTGCGGACTGAGAATCTATTGTGAATGAAACCGAGTTGACGCCATCTGTTACGCCGCTGACGCTAAGCGGCGTTGTGGAAATGACTGAATGAGACACCAGCGAGCATTCTACAGCTTTTCCTCGCACAGAGCCATGAGTGTCGGCGGAAAGATTCATGTCAAACGTGTAGCTGAGTGAGGAATTAGCTATAACTAGCGAGCCATACCATGATCCGTTTAGCGCCTGCTGCGCGCGCGCGTAGTTAGATTGTTTCACCGACCAGACAGAATACATGATAATTGCGGACACCAGCGCGCCCGTCAAAATTTGCGCCGCGGTAATTTTTACAGGACCCAAGGAAATTGGCGCATTCAAGCGGTTTTCATGACGTTGCGGCGCCAGTGAATAAGAGTTTGCCATCGTTTGCGCTTCACGAATCCGCGGATCTACCACGGCGTATGCGATATCGGTGAAAATCGACCAAATGAGGGCTACCATGCCCAGCAATAAAAAATATGCGGTTACAATATTTGGATCGGTTGGGGCTGTTGCTCCCAGAGGGTTTGGTGGGGTACGCACGGAAAGAATGAATAAATTTCCCATACCGGGCAGCGCAAAAGTATATTCAACAATTGCGGTGGTAAACACTAATTGCGGCGCTTCAATGCTGATGTTTGCAATCAGCGGAAATACGGCGTTGCGAAATGCGTGTTTCCATATTACTCGCCGCTCGGTTAATCCGCGCGCGCGCGCTGAGCGGATATATTCTTGACCCAGCACATCCAGCATTGACGCTCGGGTTAACTGGCTGTCGGCAGCCATTCCTGCTACAACGATAACAGCGGTTGGCAGCGCTAAATGGTGAATGATCG
>JAKAOI010000141.1:4212-6451 GCA_021812265.1 Chloroflexota bacterium
GTGCGCATGGAAGTAGCTCCAGTAATCGGGGGTGCCGAAAGGTGTTCCCACGACACGCAAGTTGACGATATCTATGGTGGGAAATAAATTGATATCGACACTAAAAAACAGCATAAAAAGTAAACCCAGCCAAAATACCGGTATAGAGCCGAACACATACATCAAATTGCTGGAAACTCTGTCGAATACCGAACGCAGCCGCGACGAAGCGGTTACCCCGATAATGACCGCTAAAATTTCCTGAATAATAAATGCGGGTATTATCAGCATAAGGGTTACAGGCGCCGCTTGTTCAATTAGGGTTAGCGCCGGTGTGCGGTATACCAACGATGTTCCAAAATTGCCATGCAGAATATTTTGCAAAAAGAATATATACCGCGCCGGTAAAAGCGTCGCCAAGCCAAGCTGCGCAATAGCGTGTATGCCATCGGGGGTAGTGATAAACCAAACCGAGTAAGTAAGCAGGAAGAATCCAACTATTGAAAGCAGCAAGCGTTTCAATAAAAAGCTAAGCATACTTGTAACCCTTTCAAGCGATAATGTGCCTGCTACATCTTTTGATTAACTGCCAATAACCGATTCGCGCACATTAAAAGTGGAGCGCAGCGCTTCGCCGATAAAATTTATAGATAAAACCGTTAATACTATAAAAAATCCCGGAAAGAAGACCCACCACCAATTGCCCTCAAACATATAATCTTTGGCGCTGGCAAGCGTATTTCCCCATGTAGTGGTGTTGGTTATACCCAGCAGCAAAAAGTCGAGAGTTGCTTCTGCAGTAATAAATTTTGCAACACTGAGGGTTGTAAAAATAATAATCGGCGCAGTAGCATTCGGCAGAATATGCCGCCAAATAATTCGGAAATTGCCCACCCCGGCAGATCGCGCCGCCTCAACATATTCTGACCCGGCCAGCGCAATGACATTTGCCCGGATGATGCGCGCAATGTCGGCCCACCCAACAGAAGAAAAAACGATAATCAGTGATGGCACAGTTGCTTGCACTCCTGCCGCAAGGGTTAACGCTATTGCCAGCGGCAAAAACGGCAAAGACAACGCAAGCTCTATTATCCGTGAAACAACGGTGTCAAACCATCCGCCCCAAAATCCGGCAACTGCTCCAATACAAACACCTATGACGGCAGAAAAAAAAGCGGAAAGAAAACCAACCAGCAGTGTTGCTCGCGCGCCATATATCACATCGGCAAAAACACTGTGCTGTAAATCTGAGGAATTTGTGTAACCAAAAATTCGGGCCGGAAAATCGGCAAAAGACGGACCAAAGTTGCCAAAGCCAACCTGAAAAATAAAATATGATTGCGGGGTTACACCATGTGTAATAATTGGCGCAAAAATTGCCATACATATAAGCGCGCTAACAAAACATAACCCAATGATTCCTTGGGGATATTGGCAAAATCTTTGCCAAAACCGCAAAAATTGAGTAGCGCCAAGCGCCTTGGCGCTATCGCGTTTTGGTTTTTCGTTCATTTCGCGAATGGTAAGGATTGAAGAGTTTTGCGAAGATTCAGACATAACTATATTCCAGCAATCCCCAAAGTAAATATTTTACAAACGATCGGAAAATTTGGCATTTATAGCGCCTCATGATGTACTATAAACATAACGGATATATACTCTGTGCGAGATATTTCACGTCTTATGTAAACATTAAAATTGGCTTTAACTATATTGTACCCCAAAAAGATAAGGGGATAACAGATTGAAAAAATTTCTGAAACGAGATAAGCCTCTGCTTCAAAAAAATGATGTTGAGGGCTTCCAGCCAAAATCAAAAAGCATTACGCGGCCCATCAGCCAGCCTGGCATGGACGCAGACGCTATTGTACGCAGCCATACCGAAACATCGATAGATCGCCTGTTGGGCGCAGAGAAATGGAGTGAGGTAAAGGATATTTTTGTGCAGGAACAGAAATATCTTTTACAGGATAGCGCCCTATTGGAAATTGATAAGAAAATCGCAGAATTCAGAGCTATTCAAAACTCTGATTCACAGATTTTGCAATATTTACAAGAACATCGCCGGCTCATTGAAAATGCGCGGGAATCGGGCATTGAAAACGCTTGGGATAATTTACAGAAATATATTGCCTCGCGCAATGATTCTGCTGCGGAAGATTCGTTTCGTTTCGAGTCACTGAGATTTCATCAAGGACAAAAATCTCAGCGAACATTTATGATCATTCAAAAATTTTTAATTGCGCCGTCTTGGAACATA